>DASUNQ010000130.1:0-22474 GCA_036277075.1 Thermoanaerobaculia bacterium | reverse complement strand
TGGTCGTGGACGACGAGCCCGACGTCCTCGAGCTCCTCTCCGCCGTGCTGCGCGGCTGCGGCTGCGTCGTGGCGACCGCCGGCTCGGCCGCCGAGGCGCTCCTCGCGCTCGACCGCGACCGGCCGGACGTGCTCCTCTCCGACGTCGCCATGCCCGGGGGCAGCGGCTACGACCTGATCCGCAGCGTGCGGGCGCGCGGGCACGGCCACCTTCCCGCCGCCGCGATCACCGCCTACGCCCGCGGCGAGGACCGCCGGCGCGCGCTGCTCGCCGGCTTCGACCTCCACGTCAGCAAGCCGATCCAGCCCGACGAGCTGCTGCTGCTCGTCGCCAGCCTCGCCGGCCAGCGCCCGGCCTAAGACGCGCCGCGCCATGGACCTCTTCGGGCTGACGCGCGCCCTCGTCGACGTCGACTCGACGACCGGGCGCGAGCCCGCCGCGACCGAGCTCCTGGCCGCCTACCTCGAGCCGCTGGCGCGGCGCCAGAGGGGCCTGCTCGAGCGCTGGCCGGTCGCCGGCGAGCGCGCCAACCTCTTCGCCGCGTGGGGGGAGCCGGTGGTGGTCCTCTCGACCCACCTCGACACGGTGCCGCCGTTCTTCCCCTCCGCGGAGGACGGCGAGCGCATCCACGGCCGCGGCGCCTGCGACGCCAAGGGGATCGCGGCGGCGATGGTCAAGGCCGTCGAGGGGCTGCTGGCGGCGGGGAGGCGCGGCGTCGGTCTCCTCTTCGACGTCGGCGAGGAGACCGACAGCGCCGGGGCGGTGGCCGCCAACCGCACCCCGCGCGGCAGCCGCTACCTGATCGACGGCGAGCCGACCGAGAACCGGCAGGTCGTGGGGCACCGTGGCGCCCTCTGGCTGGCGCTCGAGGCCGCGGGGCGGGCGGCGCACTCCTCGACCCCCGAGCTCGGCGACTCGGCCATCGAGCGCCTGCTCGACGGCCTCGCCGCGCTGCGCGCGCTGCCGCTGCCGGAGGACCCCCTGCTCGGCCGGGCGACGCTCAACATCGGCACCCTCGCCGGCGGCAGGGCGCCGAACGTGATCCCGGATGAGGCCCGCGCCGAGGTCATGCTGCGGACCGTCGGCGACAGCGCGGAGTGGAAGCGGGCGCTGCGCGCGGCGCTGGCCCCCTCCGGCGTGCGCATCGGCGAGGAGCGCGAGGTGCCGCCGGTCGTCATGCGGGCGCTGCCGGGGTTCGCCACCGAGGTCGTGCGCTTCACCACCGACATCCCGCGCCTCACCGCCTGGGGGGAACCGTTCCTCCTCGGGCCGGGGAGCGTGCGGCTGGCGCACACCGCCGAGGAGCACGTCGAGAAGCGCGAGCTGGTCGAGGCGGTGGCGCTCTATCAGAGGATGGTGCGCTTGCTGCAGGACGAGTAGGGCGGGAGGAGGCGGGATGGCGGCGAACGCGGGCCACGGCAGGATCGACGTCGGCGTCCTCGGGGCGACGGGGACCGTCGGGCAGCGCTTCGTGCGCCTCCTCGAGGACCACCCCTGGTTCGCCCTGCGCTGGGTGGCGGCGAGCGACCGCAGCGCCGGCAAACGCTACTCCGAGGCCGCGACCTGGCAGCTCGAAGGGGCGCCCCCCGCGGCCGCCGCGGACCTCCGCCTCGACGACTGCACGCCCGGGCGCGGCCCGCGCCTGGTCTTCTCCTCGATGAGCGGGGAGGCGGCCGGCGAGATCGAGCGCGCCTTCGCCGCCGCCGGGCACCTGGTGGTCTCCAACTCGAGCGCCGAGCGGATGACGCCGGACGTGCCGCTCCTGGTGCCGGAGATCAACCCCGCGCACCTCGGGCTGCTCGCGGCGCAGCGGCGCGAGCGCGGCTGGGACGGGGCCCTGGTCTGCAACCCGAACTGCGCCGCGGTGGTGCTGGTCATGGCGCTGGCGCCGCTGGCGCGCTTCGGCCTGCGGCGGGTGGTGGCCACGACCTTCCAGGCGGTCTCCGGCGCCGGCTACCCCGGGGTGCCGTCGCTCGACGCCCTCGGCAACGTGATCCCCTACATCCGCGGCGAGGAGGAGAAGATCGAGCCCGAGACGCAAAAGATCCTGGGCCGGCTCGACGGCGCCCGGGTGCGGCCGCTGCCGGTCACGATCTCGGCGCACTGCAACCGCGTCCCGTCGCTCGACGGCCACCTGGTGGCGGCGAGCGTCGAGCTGGCCGAGCGGCCGCAGCTCGACGAGGTGCGCGCCGCGCTCTGCGCCTTCCGCGGCCTGCCCCAGGAGCGCGCCCTCCCCTCGGCGCCGGCGCGCCCGATCCACCTCCTCGACGCCCCCGACCGCCCGCAGCCGCGCCGCGACGCCGGGCTGGAGAACGGCATGGCGACCGCCGTCGGCCGCGTGCGCGAGTGTCCGGTCCTGGGGCTGAAGTTCGTGGCCCTCTCGCACAACGTCCTCCGCGGCGCGGCCGGGGCGGCACTGCTCAACGCCGAGCTGATGGTGAGCGAAGGATTCTTGGACTGACAGCCCCCGTGGAGCGAAGAGATCCTCGACCAACGGTCGCACGCGCGGCGAGAGAATGCTGCAAAGACGGTCGCAAGCGCGAGTCTTCCCTCCCCCGCGCAGCGGGGGAGGGCCAGGGAGGGGGTATCGAAGTCAGTGCAGTAAGCCAGTCGTCGTACCAGCGCCGCGCGCCTATACGTCCACTCGAAGCGGCCTCGCCGGCGCCGGAAGCTTTCTCTTGATCATCACCAAGTTCGGCGGCAGCTCCGTCGACTCGGCCCCGGCGATCGAGCGGGTGGCGGGCATCGTGCGGGCGCGCCTGGCGCGGCGGCCGGTCGTCGTGGTCTCGGCGATGGGGAAGACGACGCGGCGGCTGCTCGAGATTGGCGAGGCCGCGGCGCGCGGCGACCTCGGGCGCGCCCTCGAGCTGGTGGACGAGCTGCGCGACTTCCACGTCCTCGAGTCGGTGCCGGTGGTCGCCGCCGAGGACCGCCCCGCGCTCGACCGCGCCCTCGCCGCCCGCTTCGGCGAGCTGCGGCGGACGATCTCCGAGATCGTCGCCGCGCGCGCCCTGCCGCCGCGGCTCGCCGACGAGGTCGCCGCCTACGGCGAGCTGCTGGCGAGCGAAATCCTCACCCTGGCGCTGCGGCGCGGCGGCCTCGACGCCGAATGGCTCGACTGCCGCCGCCTGATCGTCACCGACGACCGATTCACCCGCGCCAACCCGCTCTACCCGGCGACCGAGGAGCGCCTGCGCGCCGCCGTGCCGCCGCTGGTGGCGGCCGGGCGCGTGCCGGTCCTCGGCGGCTACGTCGGAGCGACGCCCGAGGGGGTGACGACGACCCTCGGGCGCGAGGGGTCGGACTTCACGGCCGCCATCGTCGGCGCCGCGCTCGGGGCCGAGGAGGTCCAGATCTGGACCGACGTCGACGGCATGCTCACCACCGACCCGCGCGTCGTGCCGGCGGCGCGGCGGATCCGCACGCTCTCCTTCGCCGAGGCGCTGGAGCTCGCCTCGGCCGGCGCCAAGGTGCTGCATCCGGGCACGCTCGGCCCCGCCGAAGCCGGCGGGCTGCCGGTCCGGATCCTCAACTCGCGCCGGCCGCCGGAAACCGACGACGGCGCCGGCACGCTCATCGGCCGGCGCGCCCCGGCGCCGCCGCACGTCAAGTCGATCGCCTTCCGGCACAACGCCTACCTGCTGCGGGCCACTTCCGACGACGGAGCGGCGGTGCGCGACGCGGCGAGACGCCTGGCGCCTGCCGTCCTGTGGCTGGGTGAGGAAGGAGGGGAAGCGCTGCTCGCGCTCGACCGCGCGGACCGGCTGGCGGAGGTGCTCGATCCGCTGCTCCAGGTGGCGCGCGTCGAAGTGCTGGCGGGCCGGCCGGTCGTCTCGCTGGTCTCGGAAGACCTCGTCGGCGGCAGCGCGCTTGCCGCCCAGGTCCTCGCGACGGCGGCCGGCGCGGGCACCCGCGACGCACGGCTGGTTGCCGACGGCGCGACCTGCCCTACGATCCGCGTCGTCGCCGCCGAGGAAGATGTCGCCGCGCTCGTCGCCGAAATTCATCAGAGAGTCTTCGACGGCCCGGCGGGAGACGCCGTGCCGTGAGCGCCCGGACCGCGCCCCACCCAGAAATTCTCCGCCTGGCCCTGATCGGCTACGGCAAGATGGGGAAGCTCGTCGAGGAGCTCGCGCCGCGGCACGGCTGCGAGGTGGTGGCACGGGTGGCGGGGGCCGACGGCGGCGCGGCGGCGATCGACGCCGGGCGCCTCGCCGGCGCCGAGGTGGCGGTCGACTTCTCGGTCGCCGGCGCGGTGGCGGAGAACGCCGAGCGGCTGGCGGCGCTGGGGCTCCACCTGGTGATCGGCACCACCGGCTGGGGCGAGGCGCTGCCGCGGGTGCGCGCGGCGGTCGAGCGGCACGGCGTCGGTCTGGTGCACGGCGCCAACTTCTCGGTCGGCGTGCAGGTCTTCTACGGCATCGTCGAGGCGGCGGCGCGGCTGCTGGCGGACGAGGAGGCCTACGGCGCGTGGGCCTACGAGATCCACCACGCGGCGAAGCGCGACGCGCCCTCGGGGACGCTGAAGGAGCTGCTGCGGGTGCTGGCGCGCGCCGGCTACGAGCGGCCCGTCGACGTCGCCTCGAACCGCGCCGGCGCGGTGCCGGGCACGCACCTCCTGGGCTTCGACTCGGCGGCTGATACCATCACCCTCCAGCACACCGCCCGCAGCCGCGCGGGCTTCGCCCACGGCGCCCTGCGCGCCGCCCGCTGGGTGCGGGGCAAGCGGGGCGTCTTCGAGTTCCGGCAGATCTGGAGAGAAACTTGAACCGCGGGCTTGCCTCTTGCCTCGCAACCGTCAAGGCAATTGACTTCGATGCCCCTCCCCGACCCTCCCCCGCTCCGCGTGGGAGGGAGTGAGCGCTTCGGCGAACGGAGACCCCAAATGTTCCAGGGCTGCGGCACGGCGCTGGTGACCCCCTTCCGCCGCGACCTCTCGCTCGACGAGGAGGCGCTGCGCCGGCTGGTGCGGCGGCAGATCGAGGGGGGCATCCACTTCCTCGTCCCCTGCGGCACGACCGGCGAGAACCCGACGCTGTCGCGCCGCGAGCACCTGCGCGTCGTCGAGATCACGCTCGCGGAGGCGGCCGGCCGGGTGCCGGTGCTCGCCGGCTCCGGCGGCTACGACACGCGCGAGGTCGTGGCGCTGGCCAAGGAGCTGGCGGCGCTCGGCGCCGACGGTCTGCTCGTCGTCACCCCGTACTACAACAAGCCGACGCCCGAGGGGCTCTTCCAGCACTACGCGGCGATCGCCGCCGCGACGCCGCTGCCGATCGTCGTCTACAACGTCCCGGGCCGCACCGGCCTCAACGTCGATCCCGCGACGCTGCGCCGCCTGGCCGAGATCGACCGGGTGGTGGCGGTCAAGGAGGCGTCGGGCAACATCGCGCAGATGGCAGCGATCTGCCAGACGCTGCCCGAGGACTTCGCGGTCCTCTCGGGCGACGACGCCCTCACCCTGCCGCTCATGGCGCTCGGCGGCGTCGGCGTCATCTCGGTCGCCTCGAACGAGGTGCCCTACGCCATGGCGCGGCTCTGCTCGCTCGCCCTCGACGGCGACTTCGCCGCCGCCCGCGAGGTCCACCGCCGCCTCTTCGAGCTGATGGAGGTCAACTTCGTCGAGGCCAACCCGGGGCCGGTCAAGACCGCGTTGGCGCTGATGGGGCTGCTCGAGCCGGTCTTCCGCCTGCCGCTAGTGCCGCCCAGGCCGGCGAGCGTCGAGAAGGTGCGCGAGGCGCTCGTCGGGCTGGGGCTGCTGCCGGGCGACGGCGAGGGCGACGCGACCGGCCTCGTCGCGGCCGGAGCGCCCGAGCCGGCGGCCGCTTCGTGAGCGACGGCGCGGACGACGCGCCGCCGAGCGAGCTGGCGGACGCGATCGACCGCCTCTACGCCGAGCCCCCCGCCTACAGCGCCGAAGACCGCGCCCTCTTCGCCCGCTTCAAGGAGGCGCTGAACCGGGGCGAGGCGCGCGCCGCCGAGCCCGATCCCGCCGCCGCCACCGGCTGGCGGGTCAACGCCTGGGTCAAGCGCGGCATCCTGCTCGGCTTCCGCATGGGCGCGGTCGTGGACATGACGCTCGGCCCGCCCGGCGGCCCCCACCTGCCGTTCTTCGACAAGGAGACCTGGCCGCCGCGCGAGCTGACCGTCGGCAGCGGCGTGCGCCTGGTGCCCGGGGGCTCGGCGATCCGCGACGGCTGCTACCTCGGCCGCGGCGTCACCTGCATGCCGCCGATGTACGTCAACGTCGGCGCCTGGGTCGACGACGGCGCGCTGATCGACTCGCACGCCCTGGTCGGGAGCTGCGCGCAGGTTGGCAAGCGGGTGCACCTGTCGGCCGCGGCGCAGCTCGGGGGGGTCCTCGAACCGGTCGGGGCGCTGCCGGTGATCGTCGAGGACGACGCCCTGATCGGCGGCAACTGCGGCGTCTACGAGGGGACGGTGGTCAAGCGCCGCGCGGTCCTCGCCGCGGGCGTCGTGCTCACGCGCTCGACGCCGATCTACGACCTGGTGCGCCAGACGATCCACCGCGCCACGGAGAGCGAGCCGCTGGTGGTGCCGGAGGAGGCGGTCGTCGTCCCCGGCTCCCGCGCGGTCACCCGCGGCGCCGGCTGGGAATGGGGCCTGTCGCTGGCGACGCCGGTGATCGT
Organism: Thermoanaerobaculia bacterium; assembly: GCA_036277075.1. GTDB lineage: Bacteria > Acidobacteriota > Thermoanaerobaculia > Multivoradales > UBA5704 > DASUNQ01. Next base: position 15,827 of record DASUNQ010000130.1, on the reverse strand, counting down.
CAAGTACCGCGACGCGGCGACCGACGAGCGGGTGCGGCTGGAGGACTGGCTCAGGTAGCGAGCAGCAGCGCCTGCGAGAAGGCGGGCGGCGAGCCGATGAGGGCGCGGAGGAGGGTCTTGGCCTTGCTCTCGATGGCCGACGCCAAAGCGCTTTCAGGTAGGAACGGGAAGGTGAGGAAGCCGACGCCTTCGCCGGCGGCGTCGACTTTGACCGGGAAAAGATTGGGGTGGAGAGCGGCGAGGTGCCAGAACGCTGATGGTGAGGGCTCACTGTCGTCGACGATGACCGCCAGCGGGCGGTGGGCGGCGACCGCGGCGAGCCGTGCGAGGGGCGCTTGCCGCTCCGCACCGTCTTCCCCACCCAGCACAACGAGCGCCGGCTCGCCGTCCGCTTCCCCACCCAGCTCTTCCACCGCCACCCGGCGCGCCCCCGTCCGCAGCGTGAACGTCGCCGCGTAGTCCTCGGACACCCCCGCCGGCAGCGCCACGGGGGTGTCTTCCCCCGCGAACAGCTCCGCCGCGATCGCCAGCGCCTGCACGCGCCCGGCGGTCACCAGCGGCAGGCTCGAGGGCGCCTCGTCCGGCACCCCTTGCCGCTGCCTCTCGCGCCAGCGCCGGCGCAGCTCGGGGAAGCCCTCGACGGGCGAGTACAGAAAGGCGCGGCTCAGCTCGGCGGCGGAGAGACCGGGCACCGCCGCCGCCATCGCGGGCAGCGGCACGGCGCGGCCGTGGCCGTCGGTGATCTGGCCGATCGTGGCGTTGAACGGCTTGCCGCGCGCCTCGGCGCTCTGCTGGGGCAGGAAGTTCGCCGGCTGCCGCAGGCGCCGGCCGAGCGGCGAGAGGCACTCCCAGAGCGCCGGACAGCCGCGGCGGAGCGCCTCGTCGGCGGCCGAGAGGTCCATCGGCCGGGCATCCTATCCGGCCCGGCGCCGCGGCTACACCCGGAAGACCTCGATCATCTTGCGCAGCCCTTCGGCCTCGCCGGCGAGCGAGGCGGTGGCCACCGAGAGGTCCTCGGCGCCGCGCAGGTTCTCCGAGGCGACGCGGGCGATCTGCTCGACCGCGCCGACCACCATGTTCCCCGCCTGCCGCTGCTCGACGCTGAAGTTGGCGAGCTGCTGGGTCATGCGGTCCATGACGTCGACCGCGGTCATGATCTCCTTGGCCCCCGCCGCCTGCTGCGTCGCCGCCGCGGCCATCTGGCGGGCGATCGTCTGCATCGCGCTCGAGGCCTTGAGGATCTGCCCGGCGCCCGCGCTGTGCTCGCGCACCGCGACGTTGACCTCGCCGGCGAGCGAGGTCGAGCGGGCGACCGAGTCGACGATGCGCTGCAGGATGACCTGGGTCAGCTCGACCGCCTGCGCCATGTCGCGCTGGATCGACTCGACGAAGGACTGGATCTCCTGGGTCGAGGAGGTCGAGCGCTCGGCGAGCTTGCGCACCTCCTCGGCGACCACCGCGAAGCCGCGCCCCATCTCGCCGGCGCGCGCCGCCTCGATGAGGGCGTTGAGCGAGAGCAGGTTCGTCTGGTCGCCGATCTCCTCGATGATCCGCACCACCTTGCCGATCTGATCGATCCGGCCGCCGACCCCCTTGATCACCGCCGAGAGCTCGGTGCCGCCCTGGGTGACGACCTCGGCGGCCTCCTTCGACAGCCGGTCGACGACCGCCACCTTGTCGGCGATGCCGCCGATCGCGCGCGACATCTCCTCGATGGTGATCAGCGTCTCCTCCGAGGCGGTGAGCACCTGGCCGGCGTTCCGGTCCACCTCCTCGATCGAGCGGGTCATCTGGCTGATCGCCGTCGAGGTGTCGCTGGTGTTGCGCGCCAGCACCTGGGTCGACTTGGCGACGCTCTCGATCTGGCTCGCCATCTCGACCATGCTGCTCGTCGTCTGCTCCACGGCCGAGGTCTGGCTCTCGGCGCCGCGCTTCATCTGCACCGAGGCGTGCGAGATCGTCTGCGCCGAGCCGGTGAAGCGGCTCGACGAGTCGACGATGCCGGAGACCAGCCCGCGCAGGCTCGACGTCATGCCGTTCATCGCCGCCAGCAGCTGGCCGGTCTCGTCGCCGGCGCCGTCGCTGACGGTGGTCTGCAGGTCCCCCTTGGCGAGCTGCTTGGCGAAGTCGACCGCCACGTGCAGCGAGCGGACGAGGCGCGAGGCGAGGACGTGGAAGGCGAGCGCGCCGGCGAGCAGGATGGCGAGCCCGACGACCAGTGCCACGAGCCGGTTCTGGGCGACGTCGGCGCGCAGCCCGGCGGTGTCGACGCCGAGCACGAGGGTGCCGATCCGCTCCCTCTCCTGCAGCACCGGCGTGACGACGAGGAGGAAGCTCCCGGCTTCGCGGAAGGAGATGCCGCGGCGGGCGACCGCCGCGCGCACCGCCTCGGCGACCGGCTCGGCGCCGCGCGGCCGGTAGCCGGCGAACTGCCGGCCCTTGCGGTCGAAGACCAGGGCGAACTCGACGTCGGGCGCCTGCCGGAGCCCGGCGAAGGCGGCCTCGACCGCCGCCCGGTCCTCGAAGAGCACGCCGGCCGAAGCGCTGTGCGCCGCCATGCCGGCGATCGCCGCCGCGCGCTGGCGCAGGTCGGCCTCCATCTGCACCTGCTGCCGCCAGGGGAAGAAGAGGACGAGGAAGAGCGCCACCGCCGCCAGCATCGCCACCGCCGCGGTGACGAACTTCTGCTTGAGGCCGAGGTCGGAGAGGCGGCGCGCCAGCGGCGCCCCGGCGCCGCTGCCGGCGCCGTTGCCCTGCGCCTCGCCGCGGCCGTTACTGGAGGATGCGGGCAAGTTTCAGCAGCTCCGCGGAGATGTCGTGCTTCTCCACCTTGAGGCGGCCGCGATGCACCAGGATCTCGGGACGGCCGTCGCCGCCGGCGCCGATGGCGATCGACACGCTCCCCCCCTGGGCCAGCGCCGGCAGCCCGGAGATCGTCAGCGCCTCGTGCGCGGCGCAGTGGGCCATGAAGGCCGCCGGCGAGACGCCGGGGAGGATGTAGACGACGCTGCCGGGCCGGATGCGCTGCGCCAGCTCGGCGACGTGGACGGGGACGGCCGCGATCTCGGCCCAGCGGAAGGTCGCGAGGAGCTCCTCGAGCTGCCGCGCCGGCATGTCGTTGTGGACCACCAGCACCTGCACCGGCCCCTTGCCGGCGAGCGTGCGGTCATACTGGAAGACGCGCTTGAAGATCGCCATCTGCAGCTTCGGCGGCACCGGCATCGCCTCGGCGCCCGCCGCGCTGGCGATGGCGAGAAGCGCCAACGTCAGCGCGGCAATGCTCCGGACGTTGCCGGGGGCCGCCTTGAGCAGCAGGACGAGCAGCGCGGCCGCGCGGCGCATCGTCAGAAGCCGACTCCCAGGCTGAACCAGACCTGCCGGCCGAAGTAGCTGGTGTCGCCGCGCCACTCGGTGTGCAGGTCGTCGAGGAGGTTCTGGCCGGCCACCGCCGCGGTGATGTTGCGGGTGATCGGGAAGGCGATCTGGGCGGCGAGCAGGCCGTAGTCGGGAACCGGCTTCTCGGTCGGCCGGTCCAGCCCGCTGCTGGCGTTCCAGCTCGGCCAGATCCAGGTGTGGCTACCGACGTGCTGGTAGTGGACGAAGCCGCGGACGCGCGGCCAGTCGAAGCCGACGATGGCGTTGGTGATGTAGGGCGGCACGTAGTCCTCGCCGTAGCGGCTGGCCTGCGCCGCGGTGCCGCGCCGCGTGGTGTTGCTGACCTCGGCGAGCGTGACGTTGCCCTCGAAGGTGACCCGGCCGGCGACGGTCGTCTTGAAGCCGGTCTCGACGCCCAGGATCTCCTGCTCGAGGGTGTTCTCCGAGCGGTAGCGCGGCCGCGCCACCGGCACGCGCTCGACGCCGTCGAGCGTCCACTCGACCCCGCGCTCGACCTGGTTCATGTAGAGGTCGGCGAAGAGGAAGAGGTTGGCGCGCGGCTGGCTCCGCACGCCGAGCTCGTAGGAGGTCGTCCGCTCGGCGTCGAGGTCGCGGTTGGAGACCAGGCGCGTCACCTTGTCGGCCTCGCCGGTCGACTGGTCGTAGTCCATCGAGTGCTCGAAGACGCCCGGGTTGCGGTGCGAGGTGAAGGTCGCGGCGCGCAGGCTGTGGCGGTCGTTCCAGGTGTGCACCCAGGCGAGCAGCGGCGACACCGAGGTGCCGGCGACGTAGTGGTCGGACACCAGACCGCCGAGGTAGAGACGGTCCCGCGCCCCGAGCTGCCACTCGTCCTGGAGGCGGGCGTCGAAGGTCGGCTCGAGGTCCACCCGCTCGCCGGTGAAGAAGGGGACGCCCGAATCGTTGGCCGCGTCCTGCAGCGTGGCGCTGGCGCCGAGCAGCAGGTTGTGGGCCTCGCCGATCCGCCGCTGCGCCTCGTAGCCCAGGCTGTAGCGGGCGAGCGTCATGCCGGCCGGCGCCAGCGCCCGGGTGTCGGAGTTGCGGTGGAACTCGAACTCGATGCGGTCGGCGGCGAGCGAGAGCTCGTGGTGGACGGCCCCCGGCTGCAGGCCGTAGGTGACACTGGCGTAGCCCACCTCGCCGTCGAGGCCGACGAAGCAGAGGCGGTCGGGCAGACGCCCCTGGGCGTTGCGGATGTCCTTGAGCCCGACGTTGACCGCCAGCGGGTTGCCGGCGAGGGTGCCGTGGAGCGACCCGGACAGGTTGCGCAGGTCGAGCTGCTCGCGGCTGGCGGCGAAGGTCTGCTCGCCGGGCGGGCTGGGCCGTCCGGGGACGATCTCGAGCCGGCGGTCGTTCTCGTAGGCGTCGACGCCGCCGGCCTCGAAGGAGACCCGGTACGACGCCGAGCCGACGCGGCCGAGCAGCGACACGTAGCTCTGCCGCAGGTCCTGCTGGCCGGCCACCGCCCGCGCCTCGACGCGGTAGGCTTCACCGGCCGTCTCCGGCAGCTGGCGGGTGACGATATTGATGACGCCGTTCTGCGCGTTGGCGCCGTAGATCGTCCCCGGCGAGCGGATCATCTCGATGCGCTCGACGTCCTGGACGCTGATCGGCACCAGCTCCCACCAGGTGGTCGAGAAGAGAGTGGTGTCGACCGGCTGCCCGTCGACCAGGATCAGCAGCTTCGACGGCGTGAAGGCGTTGCTGCCGCGGGCGCTGACGATCTGCTGCGAGCTCTGCGCCCGCACCACGTTGGCGCCCGGCAGGAAGCGGAGCAGGTCGGGCAGCGTCAGGGCCGGCAGCCGCTCGATCTCGGCGCGGGTCAGCACGCTCACCGCCTGCGGCACCGCGAGGTAGGACACCCGGGTGCGGGTGGCCGCCTCGACCGGCAGGCTGAGCAGCTCCTGGAGGCTCATCTCGAGCAGCTGCTCCTCCGCCGACCCCGCCGTCTGCGCGAGCAGCGACGGGGGCGCCAACAGGGTCTGAACGACCAGAACGAGGGCGATCCGCCCCGTGAAACGTCGCAGGTTCATGGCACTCTCTCCCGAGTTGTCTGCTGCCGGGCAGAGCAGAAACGGTGCCATTCGTGAGCGCCATAGTAAGTAGAATGGTTGCCGCGATTTAGATCCGCCGGCGCCGGGGCCGGAGGGGTCCAGGACTCAGACAACCGTCCCGATTTCAGACGCGCCCGGCACCCGTGCTGCCGGAGGAGGAGACCGCATGGCCGCCCAACCCGAGACGCTGCCGTTCCAGGCCGAGACCCGGCAGCTGCTCGACCTGATGATCCACTCGCTCTACTCGCACAAGGAGATCTTCCTGCGCGAGCTGATCTCGAACGCCTCCGACGCGCTCGACCGCCTGCGCTTCGAGGCCCTGACCCGCCCCGAGCTGCTCGCCGGCGACGAGACGCTCGAGATCCGCCTCGACCCCGACCCGCAGGCGCGCACCCTCACCGTCCGCGACAACGGCATCGGCATGAGCCGCGAGGAGGTGATCGCCAACATCGGCACCATCGCCAAGTCCGGCTCGCGCGAGCTCGTCGAGCGGCTGCGCGAGGGGGAGCCGAAGGAGCACATCGCCGAGCTCATCGGCCAGTTCGGCGTCGGCTTCTACTCCTCGTTCATGGCCGCCGAGCGGGTGGTGCTCGAGACGCGGCGCGCCGGCGAGGAGACGGCGACCCGCTGGGAGTCGACCGGCGACGGCACCTACACCGTCGCCGCGGCGGAGAAGGCCGGGCGCGGCACCACGATCACGCTCCACCTCAAGCCCGAGGACCGCGACAACGGCCTCGAGGACTACGCCGACCGCTGGGTGCTGTCGCGCATCGTGCGGCGCTACTCCGACTTCGTCGGCTACCCGATCGTGCTGCGCGCCGAGAAGGACCCGGAGATCGAGGACCTGGCGGCGGAGCGGGAGGGCAAGGCGCGGCCGCGCGAGGTCGAGGAGAAGGTGCTCAACTCGATGCGGCCGATCTGGACGCGGCCGCAGGCGGAGGTCACGCCCGAGGAGTACCAGGACTTCTACCGCCACATCAGCCACGACTGGAACGAGCCGCTGAAGGTGCTCTCGCTCAAGGCCGAGGGCCGGATCGAGTACCAGGCGCTGCTCTTCGTCCCCAAGCAGGCGCCGCACGACCTCTACTACGTCGGCTCCAAGCCCGGCCTCCAGCTCTACGTGCGGCGGGTGCAGATCATGGAGCGCTGCGAGGAGCTGCTGCCGCAGTACCTGCGCTTCGTGCGCGGCGTCGTCGATTCGCCCGACCTGCCGCTCAACGTCTCGCGCGAGATGCTGCAGCAGGACCGGCACCTCCTGCAGATGCGCAAGTGGCTGACGCGCAAGGTGCTCGACGCGCTCGACGAGACGCGGCGCGACGAGCCCGAGAAGTACCTGGCGTTCTGGGGGGAGTTCGGGCGCGCGATCAAGGAGGGAGCGAGCAGCGACCACGAGAACCGGGAGCGGCTACTCGAGCTGCTCCTCTTCCACTCCTCGGCCGAGGCGGAGAAGCTCACCTCGCTCGCCGACTACGCGGCGCGCATGCAGCCGGAGCAGAAGGAGATCTTCTACCTCACCGGCGAGTCGCTGGCGCAGGTGGCCGGCTCGCCGCACCTCGAGGCGTTCCGCGACAAGGGGATCGAGGTGCTCTACCTCGTCGACCCGGTCGACGAGCTGCTGGTGCAGACGCTCCCCGAGTTCCAGGGCAAGAAGCTCAAGTCGGTCGGCAAGGGGACGGTGGCGCTGGGCAGCGAGGAGGAGCGCAAGGACGCCGAGGCCGCGCTCAAGGAGCGGGAGGAGGCGCTGCGGCCGCTCCTCGACGCCCTCCAGAAGCGCCTCGACGAGCACGTCAAGCAGGTGCGCCTCACCAACCGGCTCACCAGCTCGCCGGTCTGCCTGGTCGGCGCCGAGCACGACTACAGCCCGCAGCTCGAGCGGCTGCTGCAGAAGGGCAAGACCGGCGGCCCGAAGCAGCGGCGCATCCTCGAGCTCAACCCGCAGCACGAGGTCCTGGCGCGGCTGGAGGAGCGCTTCGCCGCGGACGCCACCGACCCGCTCCTCGACGACTACGCCGACCTGCTCCTGGGCTACGGTCTCATCGCCGAGGGTGGCGAGCTCCCCGACCCGGCGCGCTTCACCCGCGCGGTGGCGAAGCTGATGGCGCGGAGGGGCTGAGGGACGGCCGGATCAGGGCAGCCAGAAGGGGAGCACGTTGCCGCGGCCGCCGGCGGCGGCCACCGCCTCCACCCGCCCGAAGCGCCGCTCGCGGCGGCGGAACTCGTCCACCGCCGAGCCCAGGTCGGCGCCGTCGAAGTCGGGCCACATGCGGTCGGTGAACACCAGCTCGGCGTAGGCGCACTCCCAGAGCAGGAAGTCGGAGAGCCGCTTCTCGCCCCCGGTGCGGATCAGCAGGTCGACGTCGGGCACCGGCTCGCCGCCGTGCGCCTGGGCGAGGAGGCGGGCGAAGGCCTCGCGCGACACCTCGCCCGAGCCGGGGAGGCGGCGGGCGGCGTGGAGGATCGCGTCGCGCGCCGAGTAGTCGACGGCGATGCGCAGTTGGAAGCGCGCGCCGGCGGCGGTCTGCGCCTCGGCGCGCTCGATCGCGCGGCGCAGCCGCGCGTCGAGGCGGTCGCGGCGGCCGATGACCGAGATCCGCACCCCCTCCTCGGCGCAGCGCCCCGCCTCTTCGCTCAAGTAGTGGCGGAAGAGGCGCATCAGGTGCGTCACCTCGCCCGCCGGGCGCTGCCAGTTGTCGGAGGAGAAGGCGAAGAGGGTGAGGGTGCCGATGCCGAGGTCGGCGGCGGCCTCGACCGTGCGCCGCACCGCGTCGGCGCCGGCGCGGTGCCCCTCGGCGCGGGTCTTGCCGCGCGCCGTCGCCCAGCGGCCGTTGCCGTCCATGATGATCGCGACATGGAGTGTGTCGCTCATCCCGCTGGCCTCACCCGACGCGCGTGGCGCGGATGATCGCCTCCATGTGGTCGAGGTAGCGCTCGAGCGCCCGCCGCCCGGGCGCCGCGAGCCGGAACTCGGTCATCGGCACCCGTCCCTCGAAGCGCTTGCTGCAGGCGATGTAGCCGGCCTCCTCGAGCTTCCGCGCGTGCACGGAGAGGTTGCCGTCGGTGGTCTTGAGCAGGCGCTTGAGGTCGTTGAAGCTCAGCCGGTCGTTGACCGCCAGCGCGCTGACGATGCCGAGCCGCATCCGCTCGTGGATCAGGCGGTCGAGCTCGACCGCTCCCCGCCCGCCGCCATGGCGCGACCCGCTCGGTCCTTCGGGGCCCCCCGCGCGCCGCGCCGGCGGCTCGACGGCGGCCGCGAGCGGCTTGCGCCTAGCCACCGTGCCTCCAGGCGATGATCGCGCCGAACAGCAGGTGGAGCCCGCCGAAACCGGCGGCGAGGAGCGGGTCCCCCCAGCTCGGCGGCGCGAAGAGGGCGAGCGCGCCGGCCGCCATGAACGCCAGCCCCATGACCGGCACGATGCGCACCGAGAAGGCGCCGCCGGTGGCGATGCCGGCGCCGTAGAGGAGGAGCCAGGCGCCGGGGAGGAGCGCGACCCGTCCGGCGTCGAACAGCGCCGCGGTCAGCAGCGCGCCGGCCAGGAACGGCGGGAAGAAGCTCAGCAGGAAGCGCCGGCCGGGCACCGAGAAGAGGCTCCCCTCGAGGCGGCGCAGCTTCCAGAGCGAGGCGCCGACGGTGAGCAGGAAGGCGAAGGCGGCCTCGCCGAGCCAGACGGTCAGCCAGTCGGCCTGCGTCGGCTGGCGGGAGGCGAGCCAGGCCGCGGCCACGGCCGTCGCCCCCACCGCCATCTCGCCCGCGCCGGAGACGGCGGTGAAGCAGGCCGCTCCCTCCATCGTCTCGCGGATGTAGCGCAGGTTGTCCATCGCCCGCGCGTGCAGCTCCCGCGGGGCGGCGGAGCGGAGAGGGCCTGGGGAGGAGCTCACGGAGGCGGAGTGTAGAACCTCGCGCCGCCCCCGTCAAGTTCTTTGCGGTGCAAAGCCCAGGGCCTTGCGCGCCGCGTTGCGCACCATCGAGACCATCGCCATCAGGCCCATCGACTTGCCCATCGACAGCTCGTCGCCGAAGATGCGGTAGACGACGTCCTGCGGCACCTGCGCGACCTCGGCGAGCGGCGCGCCGGAGAGGGTGTCGTCGAGGATCACCGCCAGCGCCTTGGCCGAGACGCCCTGCGGGTTCTCGACCGCGAAGTGGAAGTCGAGCGCGCCGTCGGGCCGCTCCTCGGCCCAGACGTAGGCCTGCGACTCGCACGCCGGCACCCGGTTCTCCTCGGGGAAGGGGCGGACGGCGAGCCGCGGCGGCACCTCGCGGAAGCGGTCGCCGATGTCGATCAGGAGCTGGATGCGGTCGGCGCGGTCGGGCACCAGCGCCAGGGTGTCGACGATCTCCGCCAGCTTCTCGGGCAGGGCCGCGCCGGTCATTTCTCGATCGGCACGCCCACCAGGTTGCCCCACTCCGTCCAGCTCCCGTCGTAGTTGCGCACGCGCGGGTAGCCGAGCAGGCGGGTGAGCACGAACCAGGTGAGGCTGCTCCGCTCACCGATCCGGCAGTAGACGACGACGTCGTCCTCCTTTTTGAGGCGGGCCTCCCCCTCGTAGATCGCGCGCAGCTCGTCGGCGGTCTTGAAGCTGCCGTCGTCGGGGTTGACGGCGCGCGCCCAGGGGATGTTGGCCGCCCCGGGGATGTGGCCGCCGCGCAGCGCCCCCTCGTTCGGATACTCCGGCATGTGCAGCCGCTCGCCGCTGTACTCCTGCGGGCTGCGCACGTCCACCAGCGGCCGCTTCGCCTCGACCTGGTCCAGCACCTCGTCGCGGAAGGCGCGGATCTTCTTGTCGTCGCGCTCGGGGGCGCGGTAGTCGGTCGGCTCGTAGCTCGCGACCTCGCGGGTCAGCGGCCGTCCCTCCTTGTCCCACTTGATCCGCCCGCCGTCCATCACCTTCGCGTTGTCGTGGCCGAAGAGCTGGAAGACCCAGAAGGCGTAGGTGGCCCACCAGTTGTTGCGGTCGCCGTAGAAGACGACCGTGGTGTCGCGGGTGGCGCCGATGCGCCGCATCAGCGCCTCGAACCCCTCGCGGCCGAGGTAGTCGCGCCGCACCGGGTCGTTGAGATCGCGCGTCCAGTCCACCTCCACCGCCCCGGGGACGTGGCCGGTGGCGTAGAGCAGGGGGTCCTCGTTCGATTCGACGATCCGCACCTGCGGGTCGTCGAGGTGCGCCGCGACCCATTCGGTCGACACCAGCGCGTCGGGGTTGGCGTAGCCGCGGTCTCCGATCTCGCTCACGTCTGCACTCTCCTTTCCCTCTCCAGTGAGCGCAATCTAGCCCTCCGAGCCGGAAGTCTTCAACCAGCCGCGCAGCAGCTCCGCCACGCTCCAGGCCTGCGACACGCAGCCGCGGGGCCGGTACGGCGGCTCGGCGTCGAAGATCTCGGAGACCGTCCCCAGGCACGCCTCCCCCAGGTGGGGCAGGAACCCGGCGAGCGCGGCGCGCGCCCCCTCGCGGTCGGCCGGGTGGAGCTTGAGCCAGGCGTCGACGAAGGGGCCGATCAGCCAACCCCAGACCGTCCCCTGGTGGTAGGCGGCGTCGCGGGCGCGCAGGTCGCCGTCGTAGCACGCCTGGTAATCGGGGTGGCCCGGGGCGAGCGAGCGCAGGCCGACCGGCGTCAGCAGGCGCTCGCGGACCACCTCGAGCACCTGCCCCCAGCGCTCGCGCGCCAGCACCGGGTGCGGCAGCGAGATCGCGAAGACCTGGTTCGGGCGGCAGGCCGTGTCGTGCCCGGCCTCGCCGTCGATCACGTCGTAGAGATACCCCCCCTCCTCGTACCAGAAGCGCTCGTTGAAGCTCCGCCAGGCGCGCTCGGCGTGGCGCGCCAGGCGCCGCGCCGGGGCCGCGCCGCGCTCCTCGCGCACCCAGCCCTCGATCAGCCGCAGCGCGTTGTACCAGAGGGCGTTGACCTCGACCGCCTTGCCCCGCCGCGGGGTCACCACCCAGTCCCCGACCTTGGCGTCCATCCAGGTGAGCTGGTAGCCCGCCGCCCCCTGCGCCAGCAGGCCGTCGTCCGCGTCGACGCCGATGCCGAAGCGGGTGCCGCGCAGGTGGCGCTCGACGATCTCGACGAGCGCCGGCAGCAGCACCTCGAGGGTCGCGCGGTCGTCGCTCGCCGCGACGTAGCGGTCGAGGGCGTGGAAGAACCAGAGCGTGGCGTCGGCGGTGTGGTAGACCCCCTCGCGCTCGCCGTCGGGGAAGTAGTTGGGGATCAGGCCGTCGCGCACGTGACCGGCGAAGGTGCGCAGTGCGTAGCGGGCCTCTTCGAGCCGGCCGGTGGCGGCGGTCAGCCCTTCGAGGGCGATCATCGCGTCGCGCCCCCAGTCGGTGAACCAGTGGTAGCCGGCGACCACCGTGCGCGGCTCCTCGCCGGCGGCGTGGGCGCGCACCGCGTCGGCGGTGCGCTGCGGCGCGATGAGGAACTGATCGGCGGCGAGCACCAGCTCGGCGGCGGGGCCGGCGCGGGCGCGCGGGTCGGCGGCGGCGAGGAGGCGCAGCCGGCGCGCGCGGTCGATCGCCAGGCACTCGGCGGGGGGCAGCGCCAGCGCCACCTCCCAGGGCTCCAGCGAGGCGACGAGCGCGGCGTCCTCCCCCGCCGCCAGGTCGACGGCGAAGGTGCCCGGGCTCCAGCCGTCGCCGACCGCCGCATAGCCGCGCGCCTCCTCCACCCGGTAGCGGAGCGCCTCGATCGTGCGCGGGCCGGCGCTGAAGGCCGGCTCGGAGCCGAGGACCGCCAGGCGCACGCAGGGCCGGCGCCGGCGGTCGAGGAGCGCCGGATCGGCGGCCGGACGCACCTCGCAGCGGGCGTCCTGCGCCTTGGTCTCGAAGGGCGCGGGGAGGGGGCGGCTCACCGGCTCCTCGAGCGGGCGGAAGGCGAGGCCCGGCGCGACCAGCAGGCGCACCCGCCCCTCCCCCTCGAGCAGCCGGTAGAGGACGTGGACCGTGTTCTGGCCGTGCGGCTGGACGAGCCGCCGTTCGACGACGCAGCCGCCCGCCCGCCAGGTCCAGACCGGCAGCCCCCCTTCGAGCCGGAAGCCGATGAAATGGCGGAGCGGCCCGAGATCCAGCGGCACTCCGGAGCGCTCCTCGACCGAGAGGCGCAGCTCCTCGCCCGACGGCAGGCGGAGCGCCTCGGCGAGCTGCGTCAGGACGACCACCCGCCCGCCCGGCAGCGCGGCGACGAGGAGGCCGTGGTGGCGGCGCGTCAGGGTGCCGGCGATCGTGCCCGCGGCGTAGCCGCCAAGGCCGTTGGCGACCAGCCACTCGAGGGCGACGAGGCGCTCCGGGTCGGCCGGCGCCGGGACCTCGCGCACCGGCAGCGGCAGCGGGTGCGCGGCGAGGTCGTCCCCCATCTGCTCCGCCGCGGGGGCGCCGCTCGCCGGCGCGAGGTCAGTCGTCGCCATCGTTCTGCCGGGCCGGGAACTGGGTGCGCCGGCGCGGCCGCGGGCGCTCGGCGCGCGGAGCGGGGGCCAGGGCGTGCGCCGCGTGGCCGGTCAGCCACCACCCTTCCACGCCTTCCGGCTCGACCGCGCCGCCGCAGCCGTAGCGCGGCGACTCGCTCGACCAGATCGCCCGCCAGCGCAAGCCGGCGAGCGGCGCCAGGAGCGGCTCGGGAGCGGGCACGAGCTCGAGGTCCTGCCCCAGGTTGACGACCAGGAGGCGGTCGCCGTCGGCGGCGTCGCCGAAGAAGCGCAGGACGAAGGCCTGCGCCCCGAGGACGGCGCCGTCGATCCCGCCGCTCCCCTGGAGCCGGAAGACGGGGTCCTCGCGCCGCAGCCGGAGGAGATCGCGGTGGAGCGCCACCGCCGCCCCGTTCCGGCGCCGCTCGGCCGGGTCCAGCTTGCAGCGCGCGAAGGTCACGGGCGAGGCGGGATCGAGGAACGCCGCCTCCGCCTCCGGGTCGCTCGAGCTCGCGAACTGGCGCAGGGAGTCGAGCCGACCGGCGCGCACCTTCGCCGCCAGCTCCGGCCCGTGGTCGGCGAAGTAGAGGAACGGGCTCGAGGCCCAGAACTCCTGGCCCTGGAAGAGGAGCGGCGTCTGCGGGCCGAGGAGGAGGAGCGCGGTCAGCGCACGCGCCTGGCCCGCTCCGGCCATCTGGTGGAGGCGCAGGCCGTGGGCGGAGTTGGCGAGCTGGTCGTGGTTCTCGAGGTAGTGGACGAAGGCGGCCGGCGGCAGGTCGAGGGCGGGGGCGCCGCGCCGCTGCCGCTGCCAGGCGTAGCGCTGCCCCTGATAGAGGAAGCCGCGCTTGGCGGTCGAGACCAGCTCCTGCGGCGTGCCGCGATAGTCCGTGTAGTAGGCCTCGCGGCGGCCGGTCAGCGCCACCGCGGCGGCGTGGTGGAAGTCGTCGTTCCAGATCGCGTCGAGGCCGTGGCCGCGCCGCGCCGGCGGGAGGCGCGGGTCGTCCGGGCGCACCAGCCGCGCCTCCTGCGGCTCGTTCTCGGCGACGAGGTAGGTCCGCCGCCGCCCGCCGGCCTCCCGCACCCGGCGCGCCAGCGCCACGAAGATGTTGTCGGCGGAGTCGTCGTGGATGTCCTGCGTCGCGTCGAGGCGGAGGCCGTCGAGGTGGAGCTCCTCGATCCAGTAGCCGGCGTTGGCGAGGTAGAAGTCTCGCACCGGCCCGGACCCCTCGCCGTCGAAGTTGATGGCGTCCCCCCAGTCGGTCGGGTGGCGCCGGCTGAAGAAGCTGTCGGAGAACTGGGCCAGGTAGTTGCCGTCGGGGCCGAGGTGGTTGTAGACGACGTCGAGGAGGACGCCCATCCCGAGCCCGTGGGCGCGATCGACGAAGCGGCGCAGGTCGTCCGGCTCGCCGTAGAGGTGGGAGGGCGCGAAGAGGTCGACGCCGTCGTACCCCCAGCCGAAGCGGCCGGGGAACTCGGCCACCGGCATGAGCTCGATGGCGGTGACGCCCAGCTCCGCCAGCGCCGGCAGCTCGCGCGCCGCCGCCGCCCAGGTCCCCTCCGGCGTGAAGGTGCCGGCGTGCAGCTCGTAGAGCACCTGCCCCTCGCGCGCGAGCCCCGGCCAGGCGGCGTCGGACCAGCGGAAGCGCGCCGGGTCCTCGACCCGCGACGGTCCGTGCGGCCCCTCCGGCTGGAAGCGCGACGCGGGATCGGGGTAGGCCTTGCCGCCGTCGAGGCGGAAGCGGTAGAGGGCGCCGGCGCCGGCCTCCTCCACGACGCCCGAGAACCAGCCGTCGGCCTCGCGCTCGAGCGGCGCCGGCGGCAGCCCGCGCCCTTCCAGCACCACCTCCACCCGCCGCCGCTTCGGCGCCCACACCCGGAACGAGACGCCGCCCCCGGGAAGAGGCTCGGCCCCCAGCGGCAGGCGGCGGGCGAGAGCTGGCGTCACGGACTCGCTCGGCATGCGACCCGCGAGCGGTTGCACGGCGTGTGCCGGAGAATCACAATCGCCGCGCCGTGCCCCACCGCTCCGACCGCTACGCGCGCATCTACGCTGTGGTGCGGCGGATCCCCGAAGGCCGCGTCGCCACCTACGGCCAGGTCGCGGCGCTGGCCGGGATCCCCGGCCACGCCCGCGAGGTGGGCTACGCGCTCCACGCGCTGCCCGACGGCGCGGACGCGCCCTGGCAGCGGGTCCTCAACGCCCGCGGCGAGGTGAGCCCGCGCTCCGGCGCCGGCTGGGCGGAGGGCTACCAGCGCCACCTCCTCGAGGAGGAGGGCGTCGCCTTCGACCCCCGCGGCCGCGTCGACCTCGCCCGCTTCCGCTGGGAGCCGGACGAACGGCCGGCGATCAGATGATCTCGCCCGCGGCCAGGAACCAGAGCTCGAAGCGCGGCGGGGTGCGGAGGCCCAGGGCCTCCTGGACGGCGCGCGTGTAGGCGGCGCCCTGGGTCGCGTAGGCGGCGGCGCGGCGGGTCAGCGCTTCGCCCTCGACCTGGTCCGTCTTGAAGTCGGCAACGACCAGACCGCCATCGGCTCCCCGGTAGAGGAGATCGATGGTGCCGGAGACGTAGCCCACCGCGCCGGCGCCGTCGGCCGGCGGGGGGAGGAGCACCGGGAGCTCGCGGGCGACGACCGAATCCCGGCTGGCGTGAAGCCGCGCCACCAGGCCGGCGGAAAAGGCCCGGGTGAGGAGGGCGCGGGCGCGGTCGGCCGCCGCCTCGCGCTGCTCCGGCGCCGCGACGCCTGCGACCAGGGCGGGGAGCCGGGCGAGCTGCCGGGCCAGCTCCGGCGCGGGCTGCGCGTCGAGATCCCACTCCTCGAGCGCCCGGTGCACGGCGCTGCCGGCTGCCAGCGCCGCCTCGTGCGCGCCAGGCGGGCCCTTCCAGGACCGGACTTCCTTGCCGGTCTCCTCCTCCCCCGCCTCCCGCTCCTCCCGGAGCCGCTCGTGCGCCTCCGCGCTCGCCGCGGCGCCGAAGGGCCGCGCCAT
>DASUNQ010000129.1:0-4802 GCA_036277075.1 Thermoanaerobaculia bacterium | reverse complement strand
CGCCTCGGAGCCCGAGGTCGTCGCCGCCCTCCGCGCCTGGGGCGAGCGTGAGCTCGCCGACCGCGCCGCCGCCCGCCGCCGCTACCTCGCCGGCGACGCCCTCGGCGCCACGTACTTGGAGTGGAACCACATCACCAAGCTCCGCTCGCTCGGCTATCTGCGCTGAGCTCGTGCCGTCGGCTTCACGTCGCTGGCACGCCGCTCGCACCGCGCTCTGCTGCGGCAGGCTCGACCTGCCGCTTCTCCGTGGAAAGGAGTCTCCCGTGCTGGCGCGGATCCGACCCGAGGACAAGGAAACGGCTCTGGCGGTGGGCGTCATCGCCGCCGTGGTCTGGGGCTTGGGGGTGAGCTTGTACGCTCTCTTCGAGGGGCCGCAGGACCTCGCCTGGCTGCAGTGGTTCGGCGCGCTGCTCGGCGGCGTCACCGTCTGCCTCGCCGCGCCGCCGCTGCTCCTCGCGGGAGGCTCCTGGCTACGGCTCCAAGCCGTCCGCCGCCGCCGCTGAGCTCTCCGGCGCCGCGGCGCCAGCGATCACCAGCACGAACTCCCCCTTGAGCGCTGCCCGCGCGGCGAGCGCAGCGGCCAGCTCGGCGAGTCCGCCCCGCAGGACCTCCTCGTGCAGCTTCGTCAGCTCGCGCGCCACCGCCGCGGGGCGGTCGCCCAGCTCCGCCAGCGCGTCGGCGAGGCTCGCGAGGAGCCGGTGCGGGGACTCGTAGACGACCAGCGTGTGCTCGAGTGCGGCCAGCCGGCGGTAGAAAGCGCGCCGGCGCCCGGCCTTGGGGGGCGGGAAACCGGCGAAGGTGAAGGGGTAGGGCGGCAGCCCCGAGACCACCAGCGCCGCGAGCAGCGCCGAGGGGCCGGGCACCGGCTCGATGCGGGCGCCCTGGGCGGCGGCCTCGCGCACCAGCAGGTACCCCGGATCGGAGAGGAGCGGCGTGCCGGCGTCGGTAGCGAGGGCGATCGTGGCACCGTCGGCGAGCTCGGCGAGGAGCCGCGGCAGGCGCCGCCGCTCGTTGTGCTCGTGGAGCGAGACCAGCGGCTTCTTCACTCCGAGGCGCGCGAGAAGGCGGCCGGTGTGGCGGGTGTCCTCGCAGGCGACGAGGTCGGCGCGCTCGAACGCCGCGCGTGCCCGCGGCGAGAGGTCCTCGAGGTTGCCGATCGGCGTCGAGACGACGAGGAGGGCGCCGGGGCCGCGCCGACCGGCGGGCTCCGGGTCTAGAATCTCGTCCCGTTGACTCCCGCTCCGCCCCCGGTCCTCGGCTGGTACAAGGCCTACGCCGCCGCGATGGCGCTGCTCTACCTGGCTTGCGTCGTCGGCGGCGTCGTGCTGCTCTTCTTCCGCGAGGAGCTCGCCGCCGGGGACGACGAGACGCCGGTCTTCCTCTGGATCCTCTACGGCGTGCTCTTCATCGGGCTCGGCGTCGTGCTCGGAGGCGCCTACGCCGCCGCGCTCTTCATCCCGCCGCAGCCCTGGGCCTGGATCTATCACCTGGTGCTCATCGGCATCGGCATGACGAGCTGCTGCTGCCTGCCGTTCTCGATCGCGCTCATGGTCTACTGGTTCAAGCCCGAGACGCAGGCCTGGTTCGGCCGCGGCCCGCTGGCGCCCGCCGCCGCCTAGTCGCGCGGGATCTCCTGGTCGAGGTTGATCGCGCTCCCCGAGAGGCGAGCGATGAGCATCAGCCGCCGCTTGAAGCGGTTGCGCCGCTCGAGCTGCACGATGCGCTCGACCGCCCCCGCCGGGTAGCCGCGCTCGACCACCTCCGCCGGCGTCAGCCCGACGTCGTAGAGGAGGTAGAGCACCTCGTCGGCGGTCGGATAGTCGAGGCCGAGGTCCTCCTCGTCGGTCTGCCCCGGCCAGAGGTCGGCGGAGGGAGGCTTGCCCACCACGCTCTCCGGCAGGCCGAGGTGCCGCGCCAGCTGCCAGACCTGCTGCTTGTAGAGGTCGCCCAGCGGGTTGAGCGAGCTCGCGTTGTCGCCGAAGACGGTCGAGTAGCCGAGCAGGATCTCGGTCTTGTTCGAGGTGCCGAGGACCAGGCAGCCGAGCGCCTTCGCCTGGTCGAAGAGGATCGCCATCCGCTCGCGCGCCATCTTGTTTCCCATCCGCACGCGGTCGGCGGCGCCGGCCTGCGCGAAATAGGCGTCGACCATCGGCGAGACGTCGAAGCTCTTGCAGCAGACGCCGAGGGCCTGCGCCACGAGCCGCCCGTGCTCGGCCGACTCCGCCGTCGAGGTGCGGTAGGGGAGGAGGAAGCCGTGGACGCGCTCGGGGCCGAGGGCGCGCGCCGCGAGCGCCGCGGCGAGCGAGGAGTCGACGCCGCCCGAGAGCCCGACGACGACGCCCCCGGAGCCGGCGCCGTCGACCGCGTCGCGGATGAAGCCGGTGAGCACGGCCACCGACAGCGGCCCGTCGAGCGCCAGGCGCGCCGCCACCTCGCCGCGCCGCATCAGGCCGGCCCTACGACGTCGGTCCGCTCGTCGTCCAGCAGGGGCAGACGGAAGCGCAGGCGGTCTGCCTCGCGCAGGTCCACCTCGGCGACCAGCAGGTGCTCCTCGAGGTATGGCGCGCGCGCCGCGACCTCGCCGCCGGGGCGGACGAGATGGCTGCCGCCGGGGTAGAACGACCCCTCCTCCCAGCCGACGCGCGAGCAGTAGGCCACCCAGCAGGTGTTGAGGAGGGCAGTCGAGCGGGTCAGCACCTCCCAGGTGTCGGAGTTCTCCGGCACCGGCCCCGGGCCGACGCGCCCGGGGCTGACGGAGGGGACGACGATGAGCTTGGCGCCGGCGAGCGCCATCCGCCGCGCCAGCTCAGCGTGCCAGAGGTCCTCGCAGATGAGCACCCCCAGCTTGCCGCCGGCGACCGGCACCAGGCCCAGCCGGCGGCCGCGGGCGAAGAAGCGCTCCTCCTGGAAGATGCCGTAGGTCGGCAGGTAGACCTTGCGATGGATGTGGACGACGGCGCCCTCCTGGATCACCAGCGCGCTGTTGTGGAGGGTGCCGTTCTCGTCCTTCTCGACGAGGCCGACGACGAGCGTCATGCCGGCCGCGGCCTGCGCGAGGCGCGCGAGCTGCGGCGCGCGCTGCGGCGCCAGCGCCACGCGCGGAGTGAGGTGGAGGAGCCGGTAGCCGGTGAGGGAGAGCTCGGGGAAGACGAGGAGGTCGACGTCGGCGGCACGCGCCTCCTCGATCCTGGCGAGGTGGCGGGCGACGTTCTCGTCGAGATCGCCCAGGCGGGAGTCCACCTGGGCCAAGCCGACCCGCAGGGCTCCGCCGGTGGTCATCGGCGGGATGCTAGCACCGAGCTGTTACCATGTCCGGGATGGATCGCCCGGGCCTCCTCCACGCGGCGGTCTGGGTCCTCGCAACCCTTCTCGCTGCGGCCGCCCGGGCCCAGGAAACCCCCGCCTCCGCGCCCTACACCCTGCGCGACCGCATCCTCGCCGTGGTCGACGAGGACCCGATCCTCGCCTCCGACCTCGAACGGGTGATCGCGCTCGGCCTCGCCGTGCGCGAGCCCGGCGAGAGCCAGGAGGCGTTCCGCCGCCGCGTCCTCGAGGGTCTCGTCGACCAGCGCCTGCGCGCCCACGAGATCGACCGCTTCGGCCTCGGCCAGGTGGACGTCGAGCTGGTCGACGAGCACGTGGCCGAGATCCGCTCCCGCTTCGAGAGCGAGGAGGCGTTCCGGCGGCGGCTGGCGGAGCTGGAGCTCGATCGCGAGGGCCTGCGCCAGCTCGTGGCGCGGCAGCTCAGCGTCCTCGAGTACGTCAACGAGCGGCTGGCGGTGCGGGTCTTCGTCGCTCTCGACGAGATCAACCTGTATTACGAGCAGGTGCTGGCGCCGCAGCTGCGGGCGCAGGGGGCGCCGGTGCCGCCGATCGAGGAGGTGCGCGAAGACATCCGCGAGCTCCTCCGGGAGCAGCGGCTCAACCAGGAGATCGAGACCTGGACCGAGCAGCTCCGCCGCGCCGCCGACGTCGTCCGCTTCCTCGAAGAGCCCGTGGGACCGCTGCCGCCGGTGGTGCAGACGATTAAGGAGCCGCAGGATTCGCCGTGACCAGTAGCTAGCTAGCGCGCGAGCGCGTAGAGCCGCTCGTACTGCTCGCGGGCGGCGAGGACGCGGCGCAGATAGGTGCGCGTCTCGCGGAAGCCGACTTTGGTCAGGTACTCGGCCGGGTCGTCGCTCGTGCAGTAGCTTCGCCAGAGCCGCGCCTGCGGCGGACCGGCGTTGTAGGCCGCGACCGCCAGGTGCTCGGAGCCGCTCATCTCGCGCAGCAGCTCGGCCAGGTAGGCGGCGCCGAGGGCGAGCGACACCTCCGGGCGGTAGAGGTCCTCCGGCCCCACCCGCCGCAGCTCGGTCTGCGCCGCCACCCGCCGCGCGGTCGGCAGCGCGAGCTGCATGAGTCCGCGCGCCGCCGCGCCCGAGAGCGCCCGCGGGTCGAAGCGGCTCTCCTCGCGCACGACGGCGGCGAGCAGGTGCGGGTCGAGGCGCCGCCGCCGCGCCTCGGCGAGCAGCGCGTCGCGGTACGGCAGCGGGTAGAGGAGGGCGCGGAAGGCGGCGGCCTGGAGCGCCAGCGGCAGGCGCTCCGGCGTGCGCAGGCGGATCGCCTCGGCGAGCAGAATCGAGCGCCGCGTCTCGCCGGCGCGGGCGAGCAGGGTCGCGCCGGTCAGGGCCAGCGACGGGTCGACGGGCGGGAAGCGCTCGGGGATGGCCGGCGCCCCCTCGCGCCAGAGGCCGAGCCCGAGGAGCAGCTCCTCGGGCAACCCGAGCGGCTCGTCCCAGAGCGGCCAGCGCTCGACCGGCACG
>DASUNQ010000128.1:0-9792 GCA_036277075.1 Thermoanaerobaculia bacterium | reverse complement strand
GCCAGCCCGGCGGCATGGCCGGCGCCCCGCCGAGCGGCGCGCGCAGCGGCGCCGGCTCCTCGCCGCGGGCTCGCGCCAGGGCGGCGCGCAGCGTCAGGTGGAGGCGGTCGAGGAGCCCGCCGTCGCGGAAGCGCACCTCCGCCTTCTGCGGGTGGACGTTGACGTCCACCTCCTCCGGCGGCAGCTCGAGGAAGAGGAAGAGGGCGGGGAACTCGTCGCTGCGCCACTCCTCGCGCACCGCGCGGTAGAAGGCCGAGAGCGCCGCGCGGTCACGCACCAGGCGCCGGTTGACGAAGACGAAGGCGCGCCGGGCGCCGGCGGTCTCCGGGGTGCCGACCAGGCCCGAGACCCATCCGGCGGCGGGCATCTCGACCAGCCGCCCCGCGAACGCCTCGCCGAAGAGCTGGCCGATCCGCGCCCGCGCCGCGGCGGCGGGCGGCGCGTCGAGCAGCTCGCGCCCGTCGTGCGCCACCCGGAAGTGGACCTCGGGCCGGGCGAGGGCGTACCCCTGGACGACCTCCAGGCAGCGGCGCAGCTCGGTCGCCGGCGTCTTGAGGAACTTCCGCCGCGCCGGCACGTTCCAGAACAGCGACCGCACCTCGACGCGCGTGCCGCGTGCCGCCGCGGCCGGCTCGGCCCCGAGCACCCGCCCCCCCTCGATCCGCACCCGCTGCCCGTCGCCCGGCCGCTCGGCGGTGAGCAGCTCGACCCGCGCCACCGCCGCGATGGCGCACAGCGCCTCGCCGCGGAAGCCGAGGGTCGCCACCCGCTCGAGGTCGTCGAAGCCGGCGATCTTGCTCGTCGCGTGGCGGTCGAAGGCGAGGAGGGCGTCGTCGCGCCCCATGCCGCTGCCGTCGTCGGCGACCGTGATCCGCCGCCGCCCCCCGGCCTCGAGCTCGACCCGAACGTCCGTCGCGCCGGCGTCGAGGGCGTTCTCGACCAGCTCCTTGACCACCGACGCCGGCCGCTCCACCACCTCCCCGGCCGCGATCTGCGCCGCGACCCGGTCCGGCAGGATGTGGATGCGCGGCATGGCCGGGATTCTACGGCGGCGCGCGCGGCGCGAGTGCTAGTGTGACCGGCCGCGATGGCCGGGCGGACGAGACCGCAGGAGTCCCGTTCGGAACGCCGCCGGAAGACGCGCGCGGCCGGGCCGGCGCCTCCCGCGCCGGCACCGCGGCGGGAGCGGGTGCCGGCGGGGGTGAAGCTCGGGCTCGCGACCGCGGCGGTGCTGCTCTTCTACCTGGCGATGCGGGTCGCCGCGTCGCACCCCTGGTCCTACGACGAGTACTACCACCTCGGCCTGGCCCGCGAGATGCGGGCGGACTTCCGCATCGAGTCCTTCCGCTGGACGCCCTTCTCGGTCTTCGCCGACGCCTTCGCCGACAAGGAGCCGCTCTTCCACGTCCTGCTGATGCCGCTGGCGCGGCTGCCGCTCGAATGGGCCGGCCTCGCCGGGGTGGCGCTCGGCCAGCTCTTCGTCTTCGGCACCTTCGCCGTCGCGCTCTGGCGGCTGCGGGTGCCGCACGCCCATTGGCTCGTCCTCGCGCTGGCCGCGCTCGGGCCGATGTTCGCGCTGCGCGCCGACATGTGCCGGCCGCACCTCTTGCTGGTCGGCTTCTCGGTCCTCGTCCTGGCGCTCCTCGCCGCCGAGGCCTCCTGGAAATGGCTCGTCCCGGTCTGCGCGCTCTTCGGCCTGGTCCACGCCGGCGGCTGGATCGCGATCGCCTACGCCGGGCTGTGGGGCGTCGTCGGCCTCCTCTCGCGCCGGCCGGCGGAGCGGCGCATCGCCTGGCGGCCGGCGGCGGCGGCGGCCGGCGGCTGGCTCCTCGGCCAGCTCGTGCACCCCAACGTGCCGCAGAACTTCCGCCTCCTCTGGCTCCAGACCTTCGTCGTGCCCTTCCAGTCGGCGGCCGGCGATGCGGCGCTCCAGTCGCAGCTCGGCACCGAGCTGACGCCGCCGGAGCTGCCGATTCTCCTCCTCCAGTGGCCGGCCTTCGCCGCGCCGCTCGTCCTTGCCGCGGCGCTCGCCTTCGAGCCGCGGCTGCGCACCCGCGCCACGCTCACCGCGGGTCTTACCGCGCTCGCCTTTCTCTTGGCCGGCACCTTCTTCATGCGCCGCTTCTTCGAGCTCGGGGCGCCGCTCGCCGTCCTCGCGTTGGGGCTGGTGCTGCGCGAGCGCGGCGAGCCGGCGGGCCGCCGCGCTTGGCGCTGGTGGCCGGCGCTGGTCGGGCTCTTCCTCCTCGCCGGCGCCGGGTCGACCTGGCGCACCGTGCGGGCGCAGGGGTTCGGGATGTTCTCGCCGCCGCGCGAGATGGCGCGCTGGCTGGGGGCGCACGGCCGGCCGGGCGAGCGCGTCTTCACCGCCCAGTGGGCGGACTCGGCGCCGCTCTTCTACTCCGCGCCGCAGCTCCAGTCGCTCGTGGTGCTCGACCCCACCTTCTTCTACGTCAAGGACCCGCGGCGCTTCGCGACCTACGTGCGCATCGTCCAGGGGCAGCACGGCGACCCGGTGCGCGCCATCCGCGAAGAGTTTGGGGCGCGCTGGATCACGCTCTGGAAGCGCCCCGCCTACCAGCGCCTGGCGACGCAGCTCGGCCGCGTGCCGGGGATGCGCATCGCCTACGACGACCCGTTCTACCTCGTCCTCGACCTCGAGACTCAGAGCGGCAGCAGGCGGTAGCGCGGCGCCCGCAGCGTCGCGCCGCGGCGGGCGACGAGGAGGGTGTTGCCCCAGGCGCGGCGCCAGAGGGGCACGGCGCGGAGCGCGCGCCGGAAGAGCCGGCGCGGCAGGCCCCGGGGACCGCGCGGGTCCGGGCGGTGCGGCAGCGCGCGGTGCTCCAGCACCTCGAGCCCGGCGGCGCGCAGGAAGCGGGCGAGGAGCCAGGACTGGGCGACGTGCACCGCGTCGGCGTCCGGCACGTAGCCCTCGCTCAGGACGCGCGGGGTCGCGACGACGTCGAAGCGGTGGCGGCCGTCGGCGAGCGAGCGGAGCTGGCGGCCGAGCCGGCGCACGGCTACCTCCAGCCGCCGGCGCCGCGGCAGGCTCGGCGGCATCTCGTAGGGGAGGTCCCAGGCCGAGCCGACGAGGAGCAGGAGCCCTCCCGGCCGCAGCACCCGCGCGGCCTCGAGCAGGGTCCGCGCCGGGTCGTGGAAGTGCTCGAGGGCATAGGTCGAGAGGACGGCGTCGAAGCGGCCGTCGCGGAAGGGGAGCCGCTCGCCGTCGCCGCGGACGCGCGCCCCCGGCCTCCCCCACTCGGCCGCCAGCGCCAGCCCCGCGGTCGCCACGTCGGAGCCGACGTAGCGCGTCCTCGCCGGCAGCCAGAGCGCGTTCTCGCACGAGCCGCAGCCCAAGTCGAGGACGCGCTGGCCGGCGGCGAGACGGCCGAGCAGGAGCCGCCGCTCCGGCGAGGCCTCGGGGTTGGCGGCGGCCGCCTGCGCGTAGTAGTCGCGGGAGGAGTCCCAGAACTCCGCCAGCCGGCGGCGGTTGTCCTGGGACCGGCTCAAACGGCGGCGAGCGCGGGCGCCGCCGGCTCCGGCGCGCCGCTCGCCGCCTCCCGCCGCAGCCGCGCCTTGGCCGCGGCGAAGCGGGCGATCGGCACCCGGTAGGGCGAGCAGGAGACGTAGTCGAGCCCGACGCGCTCGAAGAAGTCGATCGACTGCGGGTCGCCGCCGTGCTCGCCGCAGACGCCGAGATGGAGGTGTGGCCGCGCCTGCCGCCCGCGCTCGCAGGCCAGCCGCACGAGCTGCCCGCACCCCTCCTCGTCGAGCCGCGCGAAGGGGTCGTAGGGCAGCACCCCCTGCTCGATGTAGGCGGGGAGGAACCGCCCGGCGTCGTCGCGCGAGTAGCCGTAGGTCATCTGCGTCAGGTCGTTGGTGCCGAAGGAGAAGAACTCGGCGTGGCGGGCGATCTTCTCGGCCACGAGGGCGGCGCGCGGCACCTCGATCATCGTGCCGACCAGCACCTCGAGCTCCACCGCCTCCTCGGCGCGCACCCGCTCGATCGTCGCCGCGATCAGCCGCTCGAGGCGGGCCATCTCCTGCTCGGTGCCGACCAGCGGCACCATGATCTCGGGCCGCGCCTCGACCCCGGCGCGCCGCGCCGCGCAGGCGCCGCGCACCACCGCCTCGACCTGCATCTCGTAGATCTCCGGCGCGGTCAGCCCCAGCCGGCAGCCGCGGTGGCCGAGCATCGGGTTGGCCTCGGCGAGCGAGGCGGCGGTGGCCTCGACCTCCGCCGGCTCGACTCCCATCTGCGCGGCGAGCTGGGCCAGGGCCTTCTCGCCGTGCGGCAGGAACTCGTGCAGCGGCGGGTCGAGGAGGCGCACCGTCACCGGCAGCCCGTCGAGCGCGGCGAAGATCCCCTCGAAGTCCCGCTGCTGCACCGGCAGCAGGTGCGCCAGGGCGACGCGGCGGTCCTCCAGGGTGCGGGCCAGGATCAGCCGCCGCACCCAGGGCAGGCGGTCCTCCTCGAAGAACATGTGCTCGGTGCGGCAGAGGCCGATCCCCTCGGCGCCGAGGGCGCGCGCCACCCGCGCGTCGTGCGGCGTGTCGGCGTTGGCGCGGACGCGCAGGCGCCGCTCGTCGTCGGCCCAGGCGAGGAGCTTGGCGAAGGCCGCCGCGGCGGGCGAGGGCTCCGGCGCGGCGCCGCCGAGGGCGCCGCCGAGGAGCGAGAGGAGCGCCTCCGACGGGTGGGCGGCGAGCGCGCCGGCCAGCACCTCGCCGGTCGAGCCGTCGATCGAGAGCTGGTCCCCCTCGCGGAAGACCTTCTCGTCGACCCGCAGCGTTCCCTCCTCCTCGTCGACGTCGAGCGCGCCGGCGCCGACGATGCAGGGCTTGCCGAGCCCGCGCGCCACGACCGCGGCGTGCGAGGTCATGCCGCCGCGCGAGGTCAGGATGCCCACCGCGGCGTGCATGCCGACGATGTCCTCGGGCGAGGTCTCGGCGCGCACCAGGAGGACCGGCCCGGAGGCCGCGAGCTCGGCGGCGCGCTCGGCGGTGAGCACCATCCGCCCGGAGGCGGCCCCCGGCCCGGCCGGCAGCCCCTTGGCGAGAAGCCGCCCGGCCTTGACCGCCAGCTCCTTCTCGGCGAGGTCGAACTCCGGCGCCAGGAGCTGCTCGAGCTGCTGCGGCTCGACCCGCGCCAGCGCCTCGCGGCGGTCGATCAGCCCCTCCTCGACCATGTCGACGGCGATCCGCACCGCCGCCCGGCCGGTGCGCTTGCCGGTGCGGGTCTGGAGCATGTAGAGGCGGCCGTGCTGGATCGTGAACTCGACGTCCTGCATGTCGCGGAAGTGGCGCTCGAGCTGGCGGCAGACGGCTTCGAGCTCGCCGTGCGCCTCGGGGAACTCCGCGGCGAGGCCGCCCTCGCCGTCCTCGGCCGTGATCGGGTGCGGCGTGCGCATGCCGGCCACCACGTCCTCGCCCTGGGCGTTGGTCAGGAACTCGCCGAAGACGCGCCGCTCGCCGGTCGCCGGGTTGCGGGTGAAGGCGACGCCGGTCGCGCAGTCGGTCCCGCGGTTGCCGAAGACCATCGTCTGCACGTTGACCGCGGTGCCGATCTTGTCGGAGATCCCCTCCAGGCGGCGGTACTCGCGCGCCCGGTAGCCGTTCCAGCTCTCGAAGACGGCGCCGATCGCACCCCAGAGCTGCTCGCGAGGCTCCTGCGGGAAAGGCTTGCCGTGCGCCGCGATCACCCGCTCGAAAGCCGCCACCACGCCGCGCAGGGCCTCCGCCGGCAGCTCGGCGTCGGTCGCCGCGCCCTGTTCGGCGCGCGCCGCCGCCAGCACCTCCTCGAACGCCTTGTGCGGCGCCCCGAGGACGACGTCGCCGTACATCGAGAGGAGGCGGCGGTAGGCGTCGAGCACGAAGCGGGCGTCCTCGCCGCGGGCGATCCAGGCCGCGACGATGGCGTCGTTCAGGCCCAGGTTGAGGACGGTGTCCATCATCCCCGGCATCGAGCGCGGGGCGCCGGAGCGGACCGAGACGAGCAGCGGGTTCTGCGCGTCGCCGAAGCGCTGGCCGACCGCCTGCTCGACCCGCGCGAGGTGGCGCTCGACCTCCTCGTCCAGCCCGGGCGGGTAGGTTCCGCCGTGCTCCTGGTAGTAGCCGCAGACGGGAGTGCCGATCGTGAAGCCGGGCGGCACCGGGATCCCCAGCCGCGCCATCTCGGCGAGCCCCGCGCCCTTGCCGCCGAGGAGGTCCTTCTGGCCGCCGTGCCCCTCCGTCAGCCCGGCGCCGAACGCGTAGACGTGCTGGGTGCTCAAGAGCGCTTCCTCCGGACGATGTGCCGACGAGCGCCGGCGAGTATAGACGAGCGCCTCAGCGCGTCCCGGCGAGCGGCAGGCGCAGGACGAGCGGCGCCTCGAGCTTCTCGGGGTCGCGCGGGGCGCCGGTCGCCCGCCGCGTTCCACATCGTCTTCACGCCGGCGCCCGCTGGACGAGCAGGACGCTCGCCAGCACCAGGAGGCCGCCGGCGACGGCCGTCGCCGAGACCGGCTCGGCAAGCAGCAGAACCGCGGCCGCGAAGGTGACGAAGGGCTCGAGGTAGAGGAAGGCGGCGACGCGCGAGACCTCGAGCCGTTCGAGGGCGCCGTACCAGAGGAGGTAGCCGAGCCCCGAGCAGCCGAGGCCGAGGAAGAGGACGGCCCCCCAGCCGGCGGCGGAGAGCCCCGGCAGCTCGCGCCAGCCGCGGGTCCAGAGGAAGAGCGGCGCCAGCATCAACCAGCCGAGGGTCATCGCGCCGGCGGTGGCGCGGGTCGCGCCGAGGCGGCGCAGGGTGCGGTGGCCGAGAACCGAGTAGACGGCCCAGTTGACCGTGCTCAGCAGGATCAGCAGGTCGCCGCGAGTCGACGGCAGGCGGAGGAGGTCGGGGCCGAGCGCGCCGCGCGAGACGACCAGGAGCGCGCCCGCGAAGCCGCCGAGGAGACCCGCCGCCTTCCACCCCCCGAGCCGCTCCTTGCCGAGGAGGACGGCGAGGAGCGCCGACCAGAGCGGGATCAGGCCGATCAGCCAGCCGGCCTGGACGGCGGTGGTGAGGGACAGGCCGATCGACTGGAGGAGCTGGTGGACGAAGATGCCGACGAAGCCCATGAGCAGGAGCGAGGGAAGCGCGTCGCGCGGCGGCAGCGGCGAGACGCCGCGGGCGACCAGCAGCCCGACGAGCAGCGCCGTCCCGAGCGCGAAGCGGGTGAAGACCAGCGTGACCGGCGACAGCTCCCGCAGCGCCGCCTTGGTGGCCACGAACGACACCCCCCAGAGCACGATCGCCGCGAGCGCCGCGAGCCGCGGCCAGAAGGAGGACGCGGGAGGCGCGGCGGTTTGCGCAGCCCGAGCAGGGCTCATAGACTCTCTTTTCCCATGGAACCCGAAGCCGTCGAGCGGCTCTCACGCGAGCTGGCGGAGACGCGCCACCACTTCGACGACGTGGCCGAGGATAGTCGGCGCCGTCTCGAGCTCGTGGTGGAGGAGAATCGGCGGCACTTCCAAGTCATGGTGGAGGAGAATCGCCGCCACTTCGAGGTCGTGGCGGAGGGCCTCCGGGCCGACGTCAGGCTGGTGGCCGAAGGCGTGACCGGCGTGCGTGCCGAGATGCAGCAGTTCCGCAAGGAAGTCGCCGACGAGTTCACCGAGCTACGGTCGATGATCCGGCTCTCCTACACCGAGCTCGACCGCCGCCTGCGCGCCCTGGAGGAATCCCACCTCACCCTCCAAGCTCGCGTGGAGCGCCTCGAAGGCGTCTCCTAGGCCTTCTCCACCACCACCTCCGTCAGCTTCGCCGTCCGCGAGATGGCGCGCTGGAGGTGTTGGAGGAGGGCGAGGCGGTTGGTGCGGAGGCGCTCGTCGGGGGCCATGACCAGGACCTCGACGAAGAAGCGGTCGAGGACGGGTGCCAGGTGGGCCACCTGGCGCAGCACGCCCTCGTGGTCCCGGCGGGCGCTCCCCGCCTCCACCTCGGCTGCCAGCGCGGCATAGGCGGCGTGGAGGTCGCGCTCGGCCGGCTCGGCGAGGAGCGCCTCGTCGAGCGGCAGCTCGCCGCCGGCGCCGCGCAGGATGTTGGCGATCCGCTTCGCCGCCAGCGCCACCGACAGGAACCCCTCCTCCTCGCGCGCCTTGTGCACGGCCTCGACGCGCGCCCGCAGGTCCGGCAGCTCGCTCCAGCCGGCCGCCAGCGCCGCCTCGATCTCGTCGTAGGCGTAGCCGGCCAGGCCGAGCAGGTAGCGGATGCGGTCGGCGAGGAAGGAGCGCAGGTCGCCCACGATGTCCACCGTCGGGCGCGGCAGGCTTGCGCCGTAGAGCCGCGCCGCCTCCTCGACCGCGGCGTCGATCTCGAGCGCCACGTCGCCGTCGAGGAGGATCCGCACCACCCCCTGCGCCGCGCGGCGGAGCCCGAACGGGTCGCGGCTGCCGCTCGGCACCAGCCCCAGCCCGAAGAAGCCCACCAGCGTGTCGAGGCGGTCGGCGAGCGCCGCCACCCGGCCCGCGCGGCCGCGCGGGATGCGGTCCTCGGCGGAGGCGGGCAGGTACTGGTCGTAGACCGCCTGCCACACCGCCTCGGCCGCCCCCTGCTCGCGCAGGTAGATCCCGCCCATCACCCCCTGGAGCGAGGTGAACTCCTTGACCATGTCGGTCGTCAGGTCGAGCTTGAGCAGCCGCGCCGCCTCCTCGGCCGCCGTTGCCTCCTCCTCCCAACCGAGCGCCCGGGCGATCCAGCCGGCCAGCTCCGCCAACCGGTCGGCCTTGGCGGCATAGCTGCCGAGCGCCTCGTGGAAGGTGAGGTGGGCGAGCTGCCCGGCGCGCGCGGCGAGCGGGCGCTTGCGGTCCTCGCCGTAGAAGAAACGGGCGTCGGCGAGGCGCGCCGCGACCACCCACTCGTTGCCGGCGCGGACCCTCCCCGCGGGGTCGTCGGGGCGGTCCATGACGGTCAGGAAGTAGGGCAGGAGAGCGCCGTCTGCGCCGGCCACGGTCAGAGCGCTCTGGTGGTCCCGGAGGCTGGTCGTCAGCACCTCGCGCGGCAATTCCAGGTAGGAGGAATCGAACTGGCCCTCGAGCATTCCCGGCACTTCGCAGAGCGCCACCAACTTGTCGAGGAGCGCGGGGTCGTCCACCAGGGTGCCGCCGACCGCCTCGGCCCGCTCGCGCATCCCTGCCAGGAGCCCTTCCCGCCGCGCCGCCGGCCGGACTTCGATGCGCCGCGCCGTCAACTCGTCGCGGTAGTGGGAGGCGTTCCTTACCTGAAATTCCTCCGGCGAGAGAACGGGATGTCCTTCCGTCGTCTCGCCCGCGGCCACCCCGAAGAACGCGAACGGCACCGCACTCCCGTCGAGGAGCGAGACGATCCCGTGCACCGGCCGCACCCAGGGCCCCTCGCCGCTCCCCCAGCGCATCGTCTTCGGCCAGGAGAGGGCGCCGAGCACCCGCGGCACCAGCTCGGCGAGCACCTCCGCCGTTGCCCGCCCGGCGATCTTGCGCGTCGCCGCCAGGTACTCCCCCTTCTCGGTCCGCACCCGCGCCAGCTCCTCGGGCGCCACGCCGCAGCGGCGGGCGAAGCCGAGCAGCGCCTGGGTCGGCGCCCCGTCGGCGCCCCAGGCGGCCCGCGCCGGCGGCCCCATCACCTGCTCCTCGCGGTCCGGCTCCCGCTCCGGCAGCCCCGCGAGGACGAGCACCAGCCGGCGCGGCGTGTAGCCGGTCTCGACCTCGCGCGGCCCGAGCCCGCGCGCCATCAGCTCCTCGAAGAGCCGCGTCGCCAGCTCGCGCGAGGCCCCGGGCAGCATGCGCGCCGGGATCTCCTCG
>DASUNQ010000127.1:0-25868 GCA_036277075.1 Thermoanaerobaculia bacterium | reverse complement strand
GGAAGGCCTCGAGCTGGGCGTCCGGGTCGGCGGCCGCCGCGGCGAAGGTCTCCGGCAGCGCCGCCGCGGCGGCGCGCGCGTCGCGCTCGAGCTCTCGCCAGAGCCGCGCGTAGCCGCCTCCCGCCTCCCGCCGCCAGGTCTCCGCCGGCGCGTCGGGCCGCGGGCGGAGCAGGGCTTGGCCGGCGAGCGCCCCCGCGGCGACGAGGAGCGACAGACCGACGACCGCGACCTCCCGCTGCGGCGGGCGGCGGCTCATCCAGAGGGCGCCGAGCGCGAGCAGCGCGACGGCGGAATACGGCGGCGGCAGGAGCGGCGCCGCGAGCGCGGCGAGGAGGACGGGAACCTCGGGGAAACGGCGCACTCAGGGGTCGAGCATCGGCACGTCCACTCCGTGCCGGCGCGCGAACTCGACGGCGCGCGGATAGCCGGCGTCGGCGTGGCGGACGACGCCCATGCCCGGGTCGCCGGTCAGCACCCGCTCGAGGCGCCGCGCGGCGGCCGGCGTGCCGTCGGCGACGATCACCATGCCGGCGTGGAGCGAGTAACCGATGCCGACCCCCCCGCCGTGGTGCACCGACACCCAGGTGGCGCCGTTGACCGCGTTGAGCAGGGCGTTGAGCACCGGCCAGTCGGCGATCGCGTCCGAGCCGTCGAGCATCCCCTCGGTCTCGCGGTTCGGCGAGGCGACGGAGCCGCAGTCGAGGTGGTCGCGGCCGATGACGATCGGCGCCTGGACGCGGCCGGAGGCCACGAGGTCGTTGAACACCCGCCCGGCGCGCGCGCGCTCGCCGTAGCCGAGCCAGCAGATGCGCGCCGGCAGGCCCTGGAACGCCACCCGCTCGCGCGCCAGCGTGATCCAGCGCGCCAGCGCGCGGTCGCCGGGGAAGGTGGCGAGGATCGCCTCGTCGGTGGCGGCGAGGTCCTCCGGGTCGCCGGAGAGGACCGCCCAGCGGAACGGGCCCTTGCCCTCGCAGAACAGCGGCCGGATGAACAGCGGCACGAAGCCGCCGATCTCGAAGGCGCGCGTCTCGCCGGCGGCGAGCGCCTGCCCGCGCAGGTTGTTGCCGTAGTCGAAGGCGACCGCGCCGCGCTCCTGGAGGACGAGCATGGCGCGGACGTGCGCCGCCATCGACGCCGTGGCGCGGGCGATGTAGGCCTCGGGGTCGTCGCGCCGCAGCGCCAGCGCCTCTTCGTACGGCAGCCCGTGCGGCACGTAGCCGTCGAGCGCGTCGTGCGCCGAGGTCTGATCGGTGAGGACGTCGGGGACGATGCCGCGCTCGACCAGCCGCGCGAGGAGGTCCACGGCGTTGGCCTCGACGGCGATCGAGAGGGCGCGCCGGGCGTCCCGCGCGGCGAGGGCGCGCGCGATCCCGGCCTCGAGGTCCGGCGCCCGCTCGTCGAGATAGCGGGTCGCCAGGCGGCGCTCGATGCGGTGGCGGTCCACCTCCGCGGCGAGGCAGACCCCTTCGTTCATCGTCACGGCGAGCGGCTGCGCGCCGCCCATGCCGCCGAGCCCGGCGGTGACGGCGAGGCGGCCGGCGAGCGTGCCCCCGAAGCGCTGGCGCGCGCACTCGGCCAGCGTCTCGTAGGTGCCCTGGAGGATCCCCTGGGTGCCGATGTAGATCCAGGAGCCGGCGGTCATCTGGCCGTACATCGTCAGGCCGAGCCCCTCGAGGCGGCGGAACTCGTCGGCCGTCGCCCAGTGCGGCACGAGCAGCGAGTTGGCGATGAGCACGCGCGGCGCCTCGGCGTGGGTGCGGAAGACCGCGACCGGCTTGCCCGACTGGACGAGGAGCGTCTCGTCGTCGGCGAGACGGCGGAGCGTGGCGACGATCGCCTCGAGGGATTCCCAGTCGCGCGCCGCCTTGCCCGAGCCGCCGTAGACGATCAGCTCCTCGGGGCGCTCGGCGACCTCCGGATCGAGGTTGTTGAGCAGCATGCGCAGCGCCGCTTCCTGCTGCCAGCCGCGGCAGGAGAGCTCGCTGCCGCGCGGCGCCCGCAGCGTCCGCGGCAGGGACCGCGAGAGCGGCGGAGTGGTCGTCGCCATGAACCTATTCTAGGCCCCGGGGCGTCCCCGGAGCGCGAGCAGAGACACTGCGGCTGGCGAACCAGCCGCCGGGAAGGATCGGAAGATCAGAGGAGGAAAATGTCCGACGTAAACGGGCCGGGGGTTCAGGTCCTGAACACCCCTGGTGCTGCGCTTACTTCTTCTTGGTGGCCGACTTCTTGGCCGTCGACTTCTTGGCCGTCGACTTCTTGGCGGGCGACTTCTTGGTAGCCATATGCGATCACCTCCCTTCCGTTCGTGGTTGAGCACGTCTCAAGCACCCACCCGACACACCCTTGAAACTGCCCCCCGGCCATGAAGCGAGATGGTACCACGAATTGTTGTCAAGCGAAGCGTAAGCCACAAGATGTTGGGGCACGGGTGAGGCGCGCCGCTCAACCCGCGGCGTCGGCTCAGGGCCCGATCCGCTCGACCCGCAGGAGGGGCCCTTCGACGGTCCCCGGGCGCCGCAGGTCGATCGTCCCCTCGACCGCCCAGAGCTCGTCCTCGTGGGGGTCGAGCAGCGTCTGGCTCACCTCCCAGAGACGGTCGCCGCTGCGTCGGATCTGGGTCCAGCGGTGGCGGCGCGCCTCGGGCGTGAAGACCAGCTCGCCGTACTCGGCGAAGAACGGCGCCATCGCCGCGGCGAAGCGCTCGGCGTCCCAGAGGCTCTCCGGGTCCTGCCGCACCGAGAGCGCCGCCTCCTCCCAATCGCGGTCGGCGAGCGCGCGCACCAGCAGGTGCAGCTCGGCGCGGACGCGCGAGGCGAAGGCGCCGGCGTCGTGGAGCAGCTGGTCGACCCAGAGCGCCTCGCGCGCTCTCTCGCGCTCGCGCTCGCGAGCCAGCCGCAGCTCCGGGTGGAGCAGGCTCTCCCACTCTTCGAGCAGGCTGGTGTCGGTGTGCTCGATGAGGGCGCGGAAGAAGCCGATCGCGTCGAGCACGCCCTCGGTCTTCGCCGCCTGGGGCACGCTCTGGTCGAGCGTCTTGTAGAGCTGCGAGAGGTAGCGCAGCACCACCCCCTCGCTGCGTTGCAGCCCGTAGAGCTTCACGTAGTCGGCGAAGGAGAGGTAGCCCTCGAACAGCTCGCGGCCGATCGACTTGGGGCGGATCTCCCGGCTCCCCACCCAGGGGTGGGCGCCGCGGAAGCGGTTGAAGCTGCCGTGGAGGAAGTCGGCGAGCGGCTGCGGGTGGGTGACCTCCTCGAGCCGCTCCATCCGCTCCTCGTAGGGCATCCGCTCCTCCTTGAGGCGCGCCAGCAGCTCCTGCTTGGCGCGGTCGACCTGCTTGCGCAGCACGACCTCGGGGTCCTCGAGCACCGCCTCGGCCAGGGTGACGGCGTCGAGCGCGTAGTCGGGGGACTCGGGGTCGAGGGTCTGCAGCGTCTCGACGAGGTAGAGGGAGAGCGCCTGATGGAGCGAGAAGTCCCACTGCAGCTCCTGCGCGACGACGACCCAGAGGTAGGGGGTGCTGGTGTCGCGCACCATGCGCAGGACGCCGGCGCGGGAGAGCGAGCGGACGAGCGCCGCGGCGTGCGCGAGGAGGCGCGCCTTCGTCGCCTCGTCCTCGTGGCAGCGGGCGAGGATGTCGCGCAGCGAGGCGAAGTTGCGGCGGCCGGGGTCGTCCTGCTCGGCGTCGTGCTGGAGAAGGTTGAGCACCATGCCGTGGCTGATGCGGAAGCGCGAGCGCAGGGTCTCGGGCGGCCGGGCGATGAGCTTCTCGAAGGTCTCCTGGCTCCAGGTGACCTCCCCCTTGGGCGCGGCCTTCGGCCCGCCGCGCCGGCGCTTGCCCTCGCCGGCGCGCCGCTCGGCGAGACGCTTCTCGACCACGTGCTCGGGCGCCTGCGCGACGACGCTCCCCTTGTCGTCGAACCCCTTGCGGCCGGCGCGGCCGGCGATCTGCTTGAAGTCGCGCACCGAGAGGAGCGCCACCTTCTTGCCGTCGAACTTTGCGAGCTTGGAGAAGAGGACGGTGCGGATCGGGATGTTGACGCCGACTCCCAGGGTGTCGGTGCCGCAGATCACCTTGAGGAGGCCCTGCTGCGAGAGCTGCTCGACGAGCAGCCGGTACTTGGGGAGGAGGCCGGCGTGGTGGACGCCGACGCCGAAGGAGAGGAAGCGGCGGAACTCCTTGCCGTAAGGGGTGTCGAGGCGGAAGTCGCCGATCGCCTCGCGGATCCGCTCGCGCTCCTCGCGGGTCGAGATCTGCGTGCTGGTCAGCGCCTGCGCCAGCTCGGCGCACTCACGCTGGGTGAAGCTGACGATGTAAATCGGCGCCTTGCCGGCGGCGAGGAGGTCCTCGACGGTCTCGTGGAGAGGCGTCTCGCGGTACTCGAAGTCGAGCGGCACCGGCCGCCGGTCGGAGCTGACGAGGGCCACCTCGCGCCCGCTGCGCCGGCGCAGGTGCTCGGCGATCGCGCCGGTGTCGCCGAGGGTGGCCGACATGAGGAGGAACTGCGTGCGCGGCAGGGTGAGGAGCGGCACCTGCCAGGCGACGCCGCGGTCGGGGTCGGAGTAGTAGTGGAACTCGTCCATCACGACGTAGGGCGCGGCGAGCGACTCGCCGCGGCGGAGCGCCATGTTCGAGAGCACCTCGGCCGTGCAGCAGAGGACCGGCGCGCGCACGTTGATCGAGGCGTCGCCGGTGAGCATGCCGACGTTGGCCGGGCCGAAGTCCTCGCACAGCGCGAAGAACTTCTCGGAGGCGAGCGCCTTGATCGGGCTGGTGTAGAAAGAGGTCTGCCCCTCGCACAGCGCCTTGAAGTGCAGCCCGAGGGCGACGAGCGACTTCCCCGATCCGGTCGGCGTGTTGAGGATGACGTGCTTGCCGGCGAAGAGCTCGAGCAGCGCCTCCTCCTGCGCCGGGTAGAGCTCGAGCCCGAGGTCGGCGACCCACTCGACGAAGCGGTCGAAGACCGCCTCGCGATCGGCAGCGGCGCCTTCGGGGGGAACGCGGTCGAGCAACGAAGGCCGCGAGGCGGCAGGAGTCGAGATCAGCTCGCTCGAGAGCAGGGTGGGGCCGTCGGAGGGATCGGCCACGTCAGGAGTGTCGCATGCGTGAAGGAGTCAGTGTGCGTCGCCACGGCCAGACGCGCTACACCAAGCCATAGCCTAGATCGTGCGCCACATGGCGCAGGATCGGTAAGAGAGCGGGGTCGAGAAGCGGCCGGTGGAAAGCCGGAGATGGCGGTAAGGCCGGGGCGGCTCGCTCATAAAGAGCGACCGCCGGGCGGTTCCCGTGCATCGAGGCCGGATAGCGGAGCCCCTGCAGCGCAGGATACGTCTCGTAGATCGCGCGCGACCAGCGTTGCGCTCGCGGTCGCGCTCCAGAGCTCATTGCCATCGAGGCGCCAGCGCGAGTCGGCCAAGAGCCCGTAAGGTCGAGTAGGGTTACCGCGGAGCCCAGCACGAAACCCACGAGCCATGGATCCCGCGCTGATCGGTCAATCACGCGGGTGTCCTGGAACACTTCAGCTAGACACGTAGAGCCGTGTCTAGCCGCATAGAGAATCTGACGCCGCTGAGCCCCCGCAGGCGGTGGTAAATGATGATCGAAGCGACCTCCGGGCGTGGGCCCGAAGGCGCGAAAGCCGTTCCATAGCGTTGGATGCTTGCCGCCACGAAAGTAAACTCGCCAGAGTAGCGTCCCCGAGGGGAGAGTCCTGATCTTCGGCGGGATCGCCGCGAGTTGAGCCGGAGGCTCCGGGAACTTGGCCACCGAAGACTAGAGGTCGGATGCCAGCTCGGCGACGGCGGCGACCGGGAGCCCGAGACGCAGCCAATCACGCGGGCTCAAAGCCCTTTCCTTACCGGGTCCGCCCACGAGATCCGGATTCGGTGTCGTGAACCAGCGGAAGATCGCGATGGGATGTAGCTCGGGATCGAGGCGCGCAACAACCTCTCCAAGACCAGGGAGCAGCGTGTCGCCATCAAACTGAAACTCAGGAACAACCCAACCGCTCTCGAGGCGAATTCCAAAAAGAGTGGGGGCGCGGGATGTCAGTCGCTGACGGATACGGCTCGGATCAACCCCGAGCCGCTTCGCGGCCTCGGCTGCGGTCACGCTGGATTTGAGCAGCGCAGCATACTCAGCTACGGTCCTGGCCAGCGGATCGTCGGTGCCAAGATCATGAGGCACCACGTCGAACCCGCCACGCTTGAGCGCTTGGAGCTCGGAGCGCGCCAGCTCGGCGCCGGGGTTGGCTTGGTAGAGAACTCGCGGGAGGCGGCTGACGGCCTCTTCCACCATGGAGTCCAATTCGCGCGGAGTGACGCGAATGCCGTGTGAGTGCAGGAACGCGACGGTGGGGTCGTCCAACGAGACGAACTTCGGCATAGCGCCTCCAGATCCTCACGCCGAGTAACAGCGTGAGAACCTGTTAAGCATACACCGAGGAGATCTAGACCTCCAGGCCCGTCACAAGCTCCCCGAACCGGGTGAGGTCGACGTTGCCGCCGGACAGGACGACGCCGATGCGCTGGCCCTCCGCCCCCGGCACCCTGCCGTGGAGGAGGGCCGCGAAGGCGGCGGCGCCTCCCGGCTCCACGATCACCTTGAGCCGCGAGGCGAGGAGCGCCATGGCGCGGCGCAGCTCGGGGTCGCTCACCGTCACGATCCCCTCGCAGAGGGCGCTCACGATCGCCAGCGTCCGCTCGGCCGGGCGGGTCGTCTGCAGGGCGTCGGCGATCGTGTCGGGGAGCGGGACCGCGACCGGGTGGCCGGCGGCGAGGGAGCGGCGCATGTCGTCTCCGGCCTCCGGCTCGACCCCCCAGAGCCGCACCGCCGACGCCGTGCCGCGGGTCGCCACCGCCACGCCGGAGAGCAGGCCGCCGCCGCCGCAGGGAGCGACGACGAGGTCGAGGTCGGGGGCCTGCTCGAGCAGCTCGAGCGCGAGCGTGCCCTGGCCGGCGATCACCGCGTCGTCGTCGAACGGCGGCACCAGCACCGCTCCCGCTTCCTGGACGATGCGCCGCGCGATCTCCTCGCGGCTCTCTTCGGCGCGGTCGTAGAGCAGGACCCGGGCGCCGTAGCCGCGGGTCGCGGCGAGCTTGGCGGCGGGAGCGTCGCGGGGCATGACGATCGTCGCCGCGACCCCCAGCTCGCGCGCCGCGAGCGCCACCGCCTGGGCGTGGTTGCCGGAGGAGAAGGCGACGACGCCGCGGGCGCGCTCCGGGGCCGTCAAGAGGGTGAGCCGCGAGAAGGCGCCGCGGGCCTTGAAGGCCCCCACCCGCTGGAACAGCTCGCACTTGAAGTGGAGGCGTGCGCCGAGGCGGGCGTCGAGCTGCCGCGAGGTGAGGACCGGCGTGCGGTGGACGTGCGGCGCGATCCGCTCGCGCGCGGCACGCACGTCCGCGAGGCTCACGGGGAGGGCCACGGCCGGCGGACTGTACCACCCGCCGGGCGGTGGTCGGCGCGAGGGGGCAAGCCTCTGCGCGGCCGCCAATCACCCGTCAAGTCGACTCGCCGCGAGGCCCTCCGGGACGCGGCGCGCGGTGGGACTATGGCGCCATCGGCCGCGGCTTCTAGAGCCCGCACAGCATGGAAAAGGCATCTCGCAGGCGTTTCGGGGTATTGCCCTGCTTGGCCGCCCTCGTGGCGGCTGGTGCCGTTTCCGCCGCCCCCCTCGCCGCCGCTTCCCCCGCCGAGGACCGCTACGAGCGCGCCCCGCTGCGGGCCGCCGGCCCGGGCCTCCTGGAGGAGGACTTCTCGACCGGCGCCGAGATGGAGGTCCTGGCGCTCGACGAGGGGCTCGTCCCCGCTCTCCTCGCCACCGCCAACGACGAGACGGTCCGCGTCGAGGACTGGCCGGTCGCGCCCGACCGCCGCGAGCCCGTCGTCCTGACCCGCCGCGAGGTCTACGCTCCCGGCGCCCGCATCCTGCGGGTGGGCGGCGGCCGCCGCGTCGAGCTCCCGCGCTCGCGCCTGGTGTTCTTCCTCGGCGAGTCCGAGCTCGACGCCGAGACGCGCCTCGCCGTTTCCGTCCATCCCGAAACGCGCGCGCTCGAGGGAGTGATCGAGGCCCGGCTCGGGCGGCACGAGCTGCGGCCGGAGCCGGCGCGCGACGGCGGCCGGGTCTACCGGCTCGCGAAGCCCGAGGTGTTCCGGCCGGCCGAGGAGAGCGCCGCGGCGGCGGAGTGGACCTGCGGGTCCCGGGACGCGCCGCAGGCGATGCCGCTGGTCTTCGAGGGCGCGGCCTCGAAGGCCCTCTTCGAGCCGGCGATCAGCACGCTGCACACCGCGACGGTGGCGATCGACACCGACTACGAGCTGGTCGCCAACAAGTTCGGCGGCAACACCACCGCGCTGACCGACTGGATCGCCAGCCTCTTCGCACAGATGAGCGCGATGTACGAGCGCGACCTCAGGGTCCGCCTGCTCCAGGGCACGACGTTCCTGCGCACCACTCCCAGCGACCCCTGGAGCGGGGGCAGCGGCGCCGCCGACGTGACCAAGCTCGACCAGTTCCGGCTCTTCTGGATCGCCAACTACGGCGGGGTCGGGCGGGCGGTCGCCGCGCTGCTCTCCGGCAAGAGCACCTCGGGCGCTTCGGGCATCGCCTACGTCAACGCGCTCTGCAACACGACCTACGGCTACAGCTTCACGCAGGTTTTCGGATTCGCCGGCGCGCTGGGTCAGGACGCGCGGATCGTCGGCCACGAGATCGGCCACAACTTCGGCTCGCGGCACACCCACTGCTACCTCACGCCGACGCCGATCGACACCTGCTACAACGGCGAGGCGGGCAACGGCTGCTACGGCGGCAGCGTCGCTTGCCCGGCGCCGACGACGATGAGCGGCGTCCCCAACGTGCGCGGGACGGTGATGAGCTACTGCCACCAGCTCGGCGGCTGCTCGACCACTACGGTCTTCCATCCGCGGACGATCCAGCTGCTCGACCCGATCATCGAGGGCAAAACGACGGGCGCCGGCGCCTGCATCTTCCCGGCGGTGAGCGGACCGACGATCACCGCCGTCGCGCCGCAGTCGGGTTCTACCGCCGGCGGCACGCCGATCACCCTCCTCGGCACCGGTTTCGCGGCCGGCGCGACGGTGACCGTGGGGGGCGTGGCCGCAGCCTCGGTGACCGTGCTCGGGCCGACGACGATCACCGCGGTCACCGGGCCGCACACCACCGGGGCGGTGAGCGTCGTGGTGACCAATCCGGACGGCGCCGGCGCCACGCTCGCCAACTCCTTCTTCTACACGCCACCGCCGCCGGCCCTCGGCTTCTTTACCCTGCCCCCCTGCCGCGTGATCGACACCCGCGGGGCCAACGGGGCGCTCGGCGGTCCAGCGCTCGCCGCCGGGGGCGTGCGGGTCTTCGACCTGACCGGCACCTGCGGCATCCCGAACGGCGCCCAGGCGCTCTCGGTCAACGTCACGGTGGTCACGCCCGGGGCCACGGGCCACCTCTCGATCTATCCGGGCAACGCCTTTCCCTTCAACGCCAGCGCCATCAATTTCCGGGCGGGCGCGACGCGCGCCAACAATGGTCAGATCGGGTTGGCCACCAACGGCGCCGGCACGGTGGGCGTGCAGAACGTCTCGGCCGCGGCCACGCACTTCATCCTCGACGTCAACGGCTACTACGAGTAGCCGGGGCGTCAGCCCCCTGCCCGGCGCAGGTAGACGTCGCCGTTGAAGGTCTTGAAGTGCATCTCCGGGCCGCCGCCATTGATCGCGCCCTGGACGGCGCGATCGACGGTCAGCTTGAAGCGGCCGCCCGAGCGCTCCGGCTGCGCCGCGGCGCGCTGGCGTTCTGCGATGTCGAAGTCGGTGTAGATCTCTCCGTTCTCGGACTCCATGCGCAGGTCGGCCTTGGTCCCGGCCGGGACCGTGACGTCGACGTTGCCGTTCAAGCTGCTGAAGGCCATCGCCTTGCCCGGGGCGATCGCCGTCAGCGTGACGCGGATCGGCCCGTTGATGGTGTGCGCCACGAGCGAGCCCGAGACGCCGCGGGCCTCGATCGCGCCGTTGACGTTGGAGATCTCGTGCTCGCCGCGCACGCCGCTGACCCGGATATCCCCATCGTTGACGGTGGAGAGCCGAACCGAGGTCTGCTCCGGCACGCGGATGTGGAGGTGGACCGGGACCGCCGGCGACGAGCCGATCTCGACGACGTTGTCCTTCTCCTCGATGTCCAGCGCGAAGCCGGTGATCGGGATGCGCCGCAGGCCGTCGCGGCTCTGCGGCCGGCCGTGGTCCTTGCGGCCGGGGCTGCGGGCTTCGACGACGACCTGGCTGCCGCCCCCGCCCTCGACGGTGACGGCTCCGGAAACCAACCCCACCTCGAGGCGCACCGGGCGCGAGGGATCGGTGAGCGGTACGGTGAAGCGCTCGGCCTGCGCCTCCTGGGCGGCGGCCGGGAGCGCGGCGATCAGGGCGAACAAGGCGGCGAGCGCCGCCGGCGTCGTGCGTTGCATGACAGTCGTCTCCTACTGGTCCTGATTCCTGACCAGGATGTTGCCGTTGAGGGTGGCGAAGGCCAGCTCGGTGCCGCCACCGCCGACGGTCACGCCGAATGCGCCGTCGCGCTGCAGCACGAAGCGCCCCTTGCTGCGGTCGCCCGAAGGCGCCGCCAGCGAACGGCGCACGTAATCGAATTCGGTGAACACCTCGCCGTTCATCGTCTTGAAGCGCAGGTCGGCGTCGAGGCCGGCGCGGAAAGCCACGTCGACGTCGCCGTTGACCGTCTCGAACTCCGAGGGGCCGGTCGGGTTGGAGGCGAAGGTGACGCGCACCGGGCCGTTGACGGTCTTCACCTCGGCGGACCCACCGACTTGGTCGAGGGTGACGTCGCCATTGACGTTGTGGACCTCGAAACGGCCGTGCACGCCGCGCACCCGCACGTCGCCGCCGTCCACGGTCGCGAGGACGAGGTCGGCGCGCTCCGGTACCTGGAGCTCGAAGGCGTAGGTCACCTTGTAGCCGGCGCGACGCCAGCCGTGCCAATCGTCGTTCCAGCTCCCCATGCGCCCGTCGCGGCAGCGGAAGGGACCGTCGACGACGAGGTGGACGCCGTCGGCCCGCTGCTCCATCGCCAGCGTCACTTGGCGGCGCGCCTCGGCCAGCTTCTCGGGGCTGCGGCCGGCGACGGTCTCGCGCACGATCGCCTCGACGCGGTCGCCGGGGCGGGCGGTGACGACGATCGGCCCGGTGTAGTTGTCCACCTCGACCGTTCGCGCCCCGGCCGGCAGGGTCCAGTTCTGGCGCAGCGTGCGGCTCTCCTCGATCCAGCCGGTGGTCTTCTCGTCGGTGCAGCTCGCCGGGTGCGCGGCAACAGTCAGGCAGAAGACGAGAAGCAGGGTCGTGAGGCTCGGTCGCATCGCGGGCTCCTCCCGTCGGTTCAGGTGCGTTCCAGGCGCCGGCGCAGGTAGTCGCGGACGGTGGGGTCCACGGCGGGGTCGTCGGCCAGCTTCCGGAGCCGCGGCCGGGCGCCGCGCGCCTCCGCCAGCAGGTCGACGAGAGCGATCTGCACCAGCGGCGACTGCTGGCGCGGGAAGCCGTCGATCAGCTCGCGCTGCACGCCGGGGCGGCCGGCGACGTCGGCGAGGGCGTCGATCGCCGCCAGTCGGACGTTGTCGTTCTCGTCGTGCGCCACCGCGGCGAGCAGGGCGTCGAGGACGCGCGGGTCCGAGAGGCCGGCCTCGCGGCCGTAGCTCACCCCCTTCAGGCGCTCGCTCGCCGAGTCCTGCTCGAGCAGCGACAGGGCGACGAGCCGCGACAGCGAGGTGACCTCCTGGCGCAGCGCCGCGACGTCCCGTTGCGGCGCGGCAGCACGGCCGGGGAGGAGGGCGCCGACGAGCACTCCGATCGCGAGAGCCGGCAGCGCCCACGCCAGGCCGCCGAAGGCCGGGCGAGGAAAGTCAAGCCAGGGGAGGAGACGGTCGCGCCAACGGCCGGCGCGGGCGGGGGACCGCTCCGCCGCGGCGGCGGCCGTCTCCTCCTCCAGCATGCGGTAGAACCGCCGCCGCAGGCCGGGCCCGGGCGCCTCCTCCGGCAGGCGCGCCAGCGCCTCCCAGAGCCGCCGCTGCGCTTCGTCCTCGGGGCGGAAGTCGTCACGCTCCATGATGGGCCTCCATCTCGGGCGCGCGGAAGATCTGCTGCAGGTGGCGCAGGGCGCGGTGCACCCGCACCTTGACCGCCCCGACGCTGCACCCCAGGATGGCCGCGATCTGCTCGTGCGACAGGCCGCCGCTGCGCGTCAGCAGGAGGAGCTCGCGCTTCTCCTCCGGGAGCTTGAGCAGCGCCGCGCGCAGCCGCTCGAGCGACTCGGCCAGCTCGAGCTGCTCGAGCGGCGGCGCCTCGCCGCTCGGCCGCTCCTCGAGCTCCGCGTCGTCGGCCGCGACGGTACGCGGGCGGCGGCCGAA
The DNA here is from genome assembly GCA_036277075.1 of Thermoanaerobaculia bacterium. Taxonomy (GTDB): domain Bacteria; phylum Acidobacteriota; class Thermoanaerobaculia; order Multivoradales; family UBA5704; genus DASUNQ01. The sequence goes on along the minus strand of DASUNQ010000127.1, from coordinate 13,454 downwards.
ATAATCGGCCGAGACGTTGCGCGCCAGCGCGAACATCCAGGCGCTGAACTCGCCGCGCTCGCGGAAGCTCTTGCGGTACTTGAGCATGCGCACGAACACCTCCTGTACCAGGTCCTCGCTGACGGCGCGGTCGCCGGTCATCCGCAGGAAGAAGTTGAAGAGCCGGTGGTGGTGTCTCTCGAAGAGAATGCCGAGTTTTTCGAGATCGCCGTCGCGCACCTGGCTCATGAGCTCTCCGTCAGAGGTTCGTTCCAAGGGTCCCCCGCTGCGCCCTTTCTACCGGTAGATACCGGCCGTGCGGGGCAAGGTTACAGTCGCCGCGGCGCCGGCCAGCCAACCGCCGGCCTCGAGAGCCGTCTAAGGAGGCGCATGGAGGGGCTGGAAACGGCGGTCGTGGACCGCGCCCGGAAAGGAGACGCCGATGCCTTCCGCGAGCTGGTCGAACGCTACAGCGCGAGGCTCTTCCGCCTCGCCTATCGCATCACCGGCGAGGAGGCGGCGGCCGAGGACGCGGTGCAGGAGAGCTTCCTCCGCGCCTATCGCTGGCTCTCCCGCTTCGACGCCCGGGCGCAATTCGGCACCTGGCTCTACCGCATCGCGGTGAACACGACGATCGAAATGATGAGAAAGCAGAAGCGCCACCACCACCCGCAGCCGGTCCTGGAGAGCGGCGAGCCGGACCCGCTCGCCGCCCTGCCCTCCGCGGGGCCGGGGCCGGAGCGGCTCGCCCTCAGCCAGGAGGTCGAGCGGGCGGTGCGCGCGGCGATGGGCGAGCTGACACCGCTCGAGCGAGCGGCCTTCGTGCTGCGGCATTTCGAGGGGCGCTCCATCGCCGAGATCTGCGCTCACCTGGGGCTCGGCGAGAGCGCCGGCAAGCACGCGGTGTTCCGGGCCGTGCGCAAGCTGCGCGGCGCCCTCGCCCCGCTGGCGGGCAAGACCGCCGTGGAGGGCGCATGAGGCCGAAGAGCTTCTTCGCCACCGAAGACGACCTCGTCCTCTTCTACTACGGCGAGTCCGCACGGGCCGCCGAGATCGAGAGCCTGCTCGCCGCCTCCGCCGAGGCGCGGGCGAGTTACGCGGAGCTGCAAGCGGTGCTCGACGCCGTCGGCGAAGCCCTGCTGGTGCCGCCGCGCGCGGAGGGCTACGGCGCCGAGGTCTGGCGCCGGGTGGCCCCGCGCCTGCCGGCCCGCCCCCCCGCTTGGGGCGAGCGGCTGCGCGGCTGGCTGGTCCCGGGGCCGGCGGTCGGCCGGCGCCTCGCGCCGCTCGCCGCCGCGGCGCTTCTCCTGCTCGTCGTTGGCTACCTCGCCGGCCGCGGCTGGCGGCCGGCGGTCCCGGACGGAGAGCAGCAGGACGTGCCGGGCCTCGCCCGCACGCTGTCGGCCGCGGGACGGGACCTGATTCTCCTGGCCTCGGTCGCCGGGCACCTGGAGAGCTCGCAGCGGCTGCTCTCGGAAGTCAGCAACACCGAGAGCGAGGCCGCCGCTCCCGTGGCGCTCGGCGCCGAGCGCCGCTGGGCCGCGCACCTCCTCGCCGCCAACCGGCTCTACCGCGAGTCCAGCAAGCAGGGCGGACGGCCCCACCTGGCCGCCCTGCTCGACGAGCTCGAGCCCCTGTTGCTCGAGCTCGCCCACACCCCCGACGAGCTTCCGGCCGACAAGCTCGCCACCCTGCGCGAGCGGATCGAAGCCCGCGCCCTGCTGTTCAAGACCCGCGTCGTGACCGAACGACTCGAGCGCCTGCTGCGCGAAGCCGAGCCCGGAGCCAGCACCCTCTAGGAGAGCCCGACGATGCAACCCAGCCGCACCCTCGCCTTCACCCTCGCCGCCCTGCTGGCGGCGAGTCCTTTTGCCGCCGCCGAGGCGGCCATGGCGCTGCCCGCGGACCTCTACTTCTCGACCGCGTACGCTGAGGACGAGGACGAGGACGAGGAGGACGACCTCTACACCGAGGCGCAGGACGCTCTCGACGAGCGCCGCTGGGGCCGCGCCGTCGAGCTCTTCGGCCGCGTCGCCCGGCTCGGCGGCGACCAGGCCGACGACGCCCTCTACTGGAAGGCTTACTCCCAGCACCGGGCGGGACACAAGGCCGAGGCGCTCGCCTCCTTGCGGCAGCTTCAGAGCTCCTTCCCGAAGAGCAACTGGGTCGACGACGCCAAGGCGCTGGAGGTGGAGATCCGCGCCGGCGGCGGCAAGGCCAACCCCGACCAGCTCGCCGACGAGGAGCTCAAGCTCTACGCCATCAACAGCCTGATGGGCGCCGAGCCGGAGCGGGCGGTGCCGCTGCTGCAGAAGTTCCTGCGCGGCAACCACTCGCTGCGGCTCAAGGAGAAGGCGCTCTTCGTCCTCTCTCAGGCCGACAGCCCCGAGGGGCGGAAGACCCTGCTCGAGATCGCCCGTGGCAGCGCGCAGCCCGAGCTGCAACGCAAGGCGATCGAGTACCTGGGAGTGAGCGGCGACGGCGCCGCGCTGCGCGAGCTGTACCGCGCGGCCGGCCCCGCCGTCAAGGGCAAGCTGCTCGAGGCCATGCTGGTGGCCGGCGACACCGAGGGGCTGAGCGCTGCGGCACGGGAGGAGCGCGACCCCAAGCTGCGCCGCAAGGCGATCCACACCCTGGGGGTGACCGGCGGCAAAGGGAGCGGCGAGGTGCTGCGCGCGATCTACGCCTCCACTTCCGACCGCGAGACCCGGCTCGCCGTCCTCGAAGCGCTCTTCGTCCAGAACAACGCGCGGGCGCTGATCGAGATCTTCCGCAGCGAGAAGGATCCCGACCTCAAGCGCGAAGCGGTGCAGAAGCTCACCCTGATCGACGACCCCGAGGCCGACCGCTTCCTCGAGTCGATCCTCGACGACTAGGCGGAGGACCACCCGATGACCCGCAGCACGCTCCTGCCCCTCGCCGCCGCGCTCCTCCTCTCCTGCGACGCCGCTGCGGCGCCGCAGCCGGAGCACGCGGCACAGTCCCCGCCCGGTGCCGCGGCCCCGGCCGCGGCCGATCCGGAAGCGCCGCCGCAGGTCGAGAACGCCCGCTTCGAGCGCGCCATGGCCCAGGGGGGAGTCGCCGCCACGCTTCGGCGGCTCGGCGCGGGCGACCGCGACGCCTTCTGGGTGGCATGGTACGTCCCGATCGTCGCCGACCACCCCTATACCTGCTGCTGGACGAGCGACTGGAAGCCGGGCCCCTGCCGGCTCGAAGCGCGCAACCAGAGCTGGGGCAACAGCGACCGCGAGCGCGAGCGCGCGGCCGGCCCGAACCTGGCGGTGCTCGTCCGCATGGCCGACGGCGCGATCGGCAGGGTCCGGGCGGTCTCCCAGGGCTGCGGGCTCGACCTCGGCGGCAGGCGGCTCGTCTGGCTCGACGGCGTCGACCCCGAGGACAGCCTGCGCGCCCTGACCGGACTGGCGCGCGAGGGGGGCGGGGGACGCAAGGGGGATGATCCGGCCGAGGAAGCGGTGATGGCGATCTCGCTCCACGGCCTGGCGCAGGCCGACGCGGCGCTCGAGGCGCTGGCGACCGGCGAGCATCGCACCAGCGTCCGCGAAGCCGCTCTCTTCTGGCTCGGCCAGACCCGCGGCCGCCGCGGCTACGAGGTCCTCTCGCGCGTCGTGCGCCGGGACCCCGACGGCGAGATCCGCGAGAAGGCCGTCTTCGCGCTCTCGCAGAGCGAGGTGCCGGAGGCGGCGGACACGATCGTCGAGGTGGCGCGCGGCGACCGCAGCGCGGAGGTGCGCGGGCAGGCGCTCTTCTGGCTCGCGCAGGGACAAGAACAGAGGCCGCAGGTGATCCTCGAGGCGGTCTCGCGCGATCCGGACCCCGAGGTCCGCGAAGAGGCGGTCTTCGCCCTCTCGCAGCTCGAGGACGAAGGCGTCGAGCTGCTCGTCCGCGTCGTGCGCGAGAGCCGCGATCCGGAGATCCGCAGGAAGGCGCTCTTCTGGCTCGGACAGTCCGAGGATCCGCGGGCGCTGGAGTTCCTGAGCGACCTGCTGGGCGAGTAGCGCACGACGGCCATTGACGTTTTTTGGGATGGCTGGGATCCTGTATCCCATGACATCCCGCGTCCGCTGGGCCGCGCTCGCCGCCGTCTCGTGGCTGGCGGGGCCTCCGGCCCTCGCGCAGCCGGCGGCGGTCTGCTTCGACAGCGTCCCAGACAACCGTCACCGGGTCCGTCTGGACGCACCACAACCCGCCCGGCACCCTCGCGCCCGCCTTCGCCCACGTCGAGGGGTTCGCCGGCTGCGCCGCGGCCGGTACCCTCCCGTAACCCTCGTTCCGCTCTGTTAGCATCCGCGCGGCGCTGGCGCGCCCGCCGCCGATGAAACGCATGGACCGTCACCGGGTGAAGCCCGGGAGCCGCGTCGAGCTGGCGCGGCACGACCCCGGCTCCACCGGCGGCTTCCGCGGTGGCAAGAAGAAGGCGGCGGCCGAGCTGCAGCGCCTCAACGAGCGGCTGGAGGTGCTCCAGGAGCTGCTCTGGGCGGAGCGCGAGCACAAGGTGCTGGTGGTCCTCCAGGGGCTCGACGCGAGCGGCAAGGACGGCACGATCCGCCACGTCTTCGAGGGCGTGAACCCCGCCGGCGTGCGCGTCGCGAGCTTCCGGGTGCCGACTCCGGACGAGCTGGCGCACGATTTCCTCTGGCGCGTCCATCCCAAGGTGCCCGGACGCGGCGAGCTGGTCATCTTCAACCGCAGCCACTACGAGGACGTGCTCGCCGTGCGGGTGCTGGAGCTGGCGCCGCGCGCCGTCTGGGAGCCACGGTTCGAGCAGATCGTCGCCTTCGAGAAGCTCCTCGCGGACACCGGCACGACCGTCCTCAAGTTCTTCCTCCACATCGACGCCGAGGAGCAGCGCGAGCGTTTCCAGGCGCGCGTCGACGATCCGACGAAGCGCTGGAAGTTCAACCCCGGCGACCTGGACACGCGCAAGCTCTGGGAGCGCTACGTGGAGGCCTACGAGGACGCGCTCTCGCGCACCGCGACCGACTTCGCGCCGTGGTACGTCGTGCCGGCGAACAAGAAGTGGTACCGCAACCTGATCGTTGCGACGGTACTGGTGGAGACGCTCGCAGGCCTCGACATGCGCTACCCGCCCGGCGAGCCGGGGCTCGAAGGCCTGGTGGTGGAGTAACCGGAGAGGAGCCAGGCATGGGCGAGATCCAGGAGCGCACGATCTCCGGCCTCAGGGTGCGGATCGAGCGCAGCGTGTGCATCGGCAGCGCGAACTGCACCAAGCTCGCCGGCGACGTCTTCGTCCTCGATCCGGAGGCGATCGTCACCTTCCGCGAGGACGCGCCGGACATCGACCGGGAGCGCCTGCTCGAGGCCTGCGGTGTTTGCCCCGTGGACGCGCTGGTGGTGCTCGACGCCGCCGGCACGCGGCTGGTCCCCTGACCGCGCGGCAGGGCGCCGCCGCGCGGGCGGCGGCGGTCGCGGTCCTGGCCCTCGCCGCGCTGCGGCTGGCGGTCCAAGTGCCGCGGCTGGTGACCGGGGGCCCGGCGGTCTTCGGCGCGGTCGATCTCGGCTTCCGCCACGCCGAGGTTGCGCGCTGGCTCGCCGGCGAGCGCGTCTACGGCGCCCTCGACACGGCGGTCTACCCGCCGGCGACGTACGCGCTGCTCTGGCCGTTCCTCGGTTGGCTGATCTCCCGGCGGCGCGTGTGGTCTGGGCCGTGACCGGGATCGCGGCGCTCGGCGCGCTCGCGTTCCTGATGGCCCGCGGCGCCGGTGACCGCTACGACCGGCCGCTGCTCGCGCTCCTCCCGTGCGCCTTCTACGCCACCGGCGTGACGATCGCGGCGGGCCAGCTGATGGTCCACCTGCTGCCGGCGGTGCTCGGTACGATCGTCCTCCTCAGTCCCGCGAAGGGTCCGGGTGAGGGAAGGCCCAGCCTGGCGCGGGACGCCGCGGTCGCTGCGCTCTTCGTCGCCCTCGCCAAGCCGAGTGCGACGCTGCCGTTCCTCTGGCTGCTTCTGCTGCCGCCGCGGCGGGCAAGGCCGGCGCTGCTCGCCGGGGGTGGCTATCTGGCGGTCACCCTCCTCGCCTGTGCGTTTCGCCCGACAGCCTTCGCCGAATACCTGACCGCTGGACTGCAGACCGCCCGCGGCGTCGCCGCCACCAGCGGCTACGGCCACCTGGGCGTCTGGCCGGCGGCGCTCGGTCCTGAGAAGTGGCTGCCGGCCGCCGAGCTGCCGCAGATGCTCGCGTGGACGCTGTTGCTCGCCGCGCTCGCGGCGGCGCTGTCCCTTGCCGGTGAGGCGTTCCGTCGCGCGGCGAGTGCTGTGTCGTAACCGGACACCATGCTCGCGGCCCTGCTGGTTTCTGCGCTCGTCGTGCTGGTCGCCTATCTCTATGGATGGGGCGCGCTGGCGGTGTGGGCCCGCATCTCGGGCCAACCGTGGGGCACGAGCGGCGCCTCGCTACCGTTGCCGATCACCGCGCTCGCCGGCCTCGTCGTGCTGGCTGCGGGGTCTGGCGTGTGGGCGCTCTTCGACGGTCTCGGCGCGGCGGCGTTCTTCGCCCTGCTCGCCTGCGCGGCGGTGATCGCGGTGCTCCGCCGGCACGCGCTCGGACCGGGGTTGCGGCGCGAAGCGGCCGAACTCCGTGCCGCCGGTCCGCTCGGCTGGCTGCTGCTGGCCGCCGGCGTCCTCTTCGTCCTCGCCCGGACGGCCGGCCCGGTCGAGAGCTACGACGCCGGCAGCTACCACGCGCCGCTCATCCGCTGGCTCGAGACCTACGGATTCGTGCCCGGCCTCGGCAACCTGCACGGGCGGCTCGCCCTCTCCGCGGGCTGGCTCGTGCCCTCGGCGCTCTTCTCCTTCGCCTGGCTCGGCGGCCGCTCGCTGCACCTCCTCAACGGCACGCTGCTCCTCCTGCTGCTCCTCTGGGGCGCGACCGCGCTCGGCGCCTGGCGGCGGGGAGAGCGGCGCGCCAGCGTTCTGCTCCGGCTCCTCCTGCCGCTCCTCGGGCTCCGCTTTTTCGGCAACTGGCTCTCCTCGCCGAGCCCCGACGTCGCCGCGGCCGCGCTCGTATGGATCGCTGGAGTCCTCGGGCTCGAGCTCACCGAAGGGGCCGAGGACGAGCGCGCGGAGACCGGCGACCGACGCGCCGCCGCTCTCGCCCTCTTGGCCGGCTTCGCGGTCGCGGTCAAGCTCTCGGTCTTGCCGATCGTCCTCTTGCCGCTGTTCCTGGCCGGGGCCGGGATCGCCCGCGGGCAGCCGCGCCGCGCCGCCGCCCTGGCAGCGGCCCTCGCGCTGCCGCTCGCGCCCGCGATCGCGCAGAGCGTCGTGACCTCGGGCTATCCGCTCTTCCCACTCCCGTGGATCGACCCCTTCGAGCTCGACTGGGAGGTGCCGCGCGCGCGGGTGGAGGGGTACGTGGACTGGATCCGGAGCTGGGCGCTCCTCCCGAACCGGCCGCAGGAGGAGGCGCTGGCGATGCCGTTCCAGGAGTGGTTGGCACTCTGGTGGGAGCACCTGCGCTGGCCGTTCTCGGGTGCGGTGCTGGCGATCCTCCTGCTCGCGCCGCTCCGCCTGTTGCTCGTCACGATGCGGCGGCTCACCGGCCGACCCTCGCTTCCCCGCGTCGCCTGCGAGCGCGTCGCGCTGCACCTTACCGTTTGGGCCGGCGCGCTTTTCTGGTTCCTGACCGCACCGGCACCGCGTTTCGGCTGGGGTTTCGCCGTGCTTCTGGCCCTCCTCCTCGCCCTGCCTCTGCTTGCCACCACGGTCCGCCGCCTCCCCGCCGCCGCACTCGCTGCCCTCCTTCTCGCCGCGCTCGCGTGGGAGGCGTGGCAGGTCCACGGTTGGGAGCCGGAGGCCTTCCCCGACGCGGCGCGGCATGCACGGCTCCCGGCCGACTATCCGCGCCCGTCCACTCGCCGGGTCGTTCTCGGCGGCATTGCCGTTCAGGTGCCGATCGAGAACGATCAGTGCTGGTACGAGCCCTTCCCCTGCACCCCGACCCCCGACCCCCGGCTCACGCCGCGCGGCGCCGATCTCGCCGACGGCTTCCGCGTCCGCCCGGAGCTCAGCGCCTCAGCGTCAGGACACGACTAGAATCCATCCGCTTTGGCCTCCGAAACCGCGCCGTCCGAGACGCCGGCGCCCACCCTCGTCCGCGGCCTCACGGCCTGGGACGGCGCGCTGCTGACGATCGGCGGCACGATCGGGACCGGCATCTTCCTCACCACCTCCGACATGGCGCGCGTGCTGCCGCACCCCGGGCTGGTCCTCCTCGTCTGGGCGGCGGGCGGGCTCCTCACCCTCGCCGGCGCGCTGACCTACGCCGAGCTCGGCGTCCTCTTCCCACGCGCCGGAGGCCTCTACCACTACGTCAAGGAGGCCTACGGCCGGCTGCCGGGCTTCCTTTACGGCTGGGCCGCCTTCCTGGTCATCATGTCGGGCGGCATCGCCGCGCTCGCCGTCGCCTTCGGCGAGTATCTGGGGAGCTTCCTGCCCTGGTTCTCGACCGGCCACGAGCTCGCCGCCGTGCCGTTCGGCCGTTGGACCTGGACGCTCTCCGGTGGGCAGGTCGCCGCGGTCCTCGCGATCCTCCTGCTGACCGCCGTCAACCATCTCGGGCTGAAGGAGGGTGCGGCGCTGCAGAACGCCCTGACCCTGCTCAAGGTGGGCTCGATCGTCGTCTTCGCAGGCCTCGGGCTGTTCGCCGGCGCTCCCGCCGAGCCGCGCCTTTTCGCACCGCTCGCCCCGGCCGCCGGCGGCACCGCACTCCTCGCCGCCTTCGGCGTGGCGATGATCGCCGCGCTCTGGACCTACGACGGCTGGTACGGGCTGACTTGCTCCGCCGGCGAGGTGCGCAACCCGGCGCGGGCGCTGCCCCGCGGCCTGGTCGGCGGCACACTCGTCGTCACCCTCCTCTACCTGCTCCTCAACCTCGTCTACGTGCGGGCCCTGCCGCTGCCCGAGCTGGCCGGCGCGGACCGCGTGGGCGAGGCGGCCGCGGCGGCGCTCTTCGGGCCGCTCGGCGCGCGGCTCCTCTCGGCGGCGGTCCTGGTCTCCACCTTCGGCTGCCTCTCCTCGACCATCCTCTACAGCTCGCGCATCTACCAGCCGATGGCGCAGGACGGCCTCTTCTTCCCCGCCCTCGCCGCCGTCCACCCGCGCTACCGCACGCCGGTGCGCTCACTCTGGGCGCAGAGCGGCTGGGCTCTCGTCCTCACTCTTTCCGGCACCTACGAGCAGCTCTACACCTACGTGGTATTCGTCAGCGTCGTCTTTCACGCCGCGACCGCGGCGGCGGTCTTCGTCCTCCGACGGACCCGTCCCGAGCTGCCGCGTCCCTACCGCACGTGGGGCTACCCGCTGGTGCCGGCGCTCTTCATCCTGGCCTGCTTGCTGTTGGTCGGGAACACGCTCGCCGAGCGCCCCGGCGAGTCGCTATGGGGGCTCGGGCTCCTGGCGCTCGGTCTGCCGGTCTACTGGAGCTTCCGGCGGCGGCACCGTGCCGACGGCGATCAGGCGCGGGCCGCGGGCTGAGCGGCGGCGCCGGCAAGGGCACCGCGCACGAAGCTCTCGATCGCCGCCGCCGGCCGGGCGCCGGCGGTGCGCGCCACCTCCGCGCCGCCGACGAACACCGCCATCGTGGGAATCGACTGGATGCCGTAGGTCGCGCCGACTGCCGGGTCGACGTCGGTGTTCACCTTGACCACCAGCAAACGCCCGGCGTTGCGCGCGGCGACGGCGGCGATCTCCGGCGCCACCATCTTGCAGGGGCCGCACCAGGGGGCCCAGAAGTCCACCAGCAGCGGCAGGGCGCTGGCGCGCAGAAGCTCGCGCAGCTCGGCGGCCGAGTCGACGGCGAGCGGCTCGGAGGGAGGGGACAGCGGGGTCTTGCAGGCGCCGCAGCGGGCCTCGCCCCCGAGGCGGCCGTAGAGCACGCGATTGGCGCGGCCGCAGGACGGGCAGGTCTGGACGATGACCTGGCTCATGGCCGATCTTCTTGCAGCAACGGCGCCAGCGGGCGCTTGACCGTGCCGCCCCCTTGGCCTAGGGTCCTCGGGTGCTCGAGACCCTCACCCACGAGAGCTTCGCCCCGCACCTGGGGAGCCCCTTCGAGCTCCGACTCGAAGGCCGGACGCTGGCGCTCGAGCTGATCGACGTGAAGCCGTACGCCGGCGAGGCGGGCAGGACCCCGAAGCGGCAGCCGTTCTCGCTCTTCTTCCGCGGCCCGCGGGAGGTCTATCTCCCGCAGCAGGTCATGCCGCTCCACCATCCGGCGCTGGGGCGGCTCGACATCTTCGTCGTCCCGGTGGGGCTCGAGACGGACGGCTATCGCTACGAGGCGGTGTTCACGTAGCCGCAGCAGCCTCCGGGTCGGGCTCTTCTGCCCGCCACTCCATCAGCCAGTAGACGCCCTTGTCCTCTTTCCTGCGGAAGCCGAGCCGCTGGTAGAGGCGCATCGCCGGGTTGTAGACCTCGACGTGGATCGTCACCGGCTTGCCGGCGGCGCGCCCTTCGGCGAGGAGATCCTCGAGCAGCGCGGTGCCGAGGCCGCCGCCGCGGTGCTCGGGCAGGAGCGCGATGTCCATCAGCCGGATCTCCGCCGACCGCCGATCGACGTAGAGCCGTCCCACCGGTTCCCCGTCCCGCAGCACGATCGACAGCTCGGCTCCCGGGTAGTTCTCGCGGTAGAAGAGGTCCTGCGCCGCGAATTGCTGGCGCAGGAACGCCTCCCTGACGTCGTCCGACCAATCCGTGGCCAGCGCCAACTCCTCGTGGCGGGTACCGGCGTAGATCCGGTAGAGGAGCTCGCGGTCGTCGTCGCGCACCGGGCGGAGCGAGAGCCCGGCGGCGGCCTTCGACGTCACCCGCCGAGCGGCTCCGCGTCGATCGAGACGAGCAGAGAGAGGCGCGAGGCCGGCCCGGTGCGGGCAAGCTCGGCGAGGTCCATGCCGGTGCGCCACGCCTCGGGGGCGAGCCCGAGCAGGTAGACGCCGCGGCGGAGGCGCGGCAGGCCGTTCTCGTCGTCGAGCGTGAAGCGGGTCCGCATCACCACCGCCGCGCCGCCGCCGCGCGGCACCACCCGCACTTCGAGGACCGGGTAGACGTACCAGTCGAGCGGGAAGACGAAGGAGACCGGCGGGCTGGGGTTCCAGCCCGGACGCCGGCGGAAGCTCCAGGCGTGGAAGCGGATCGGGGCGTCGGAGATCGCCGGCTCGGGAGCGGGGAACAAGACGTCGAGGTCGACCGCGAGCGGCAGTGCCCGACGCGCGTCGCCGCGCAACGCCGCGCCGGGATAGAGACCGTGGACGGTGAGCCGTAGCGGCCGTCCGACGAGGTCGGTGTCGCCGAGCGGCAGGTGGTGCGCCGGCACCACGGTGCCGGCGCCCTCGGCGAGTCGCGCCGCGGCCGGGTTGCGAACGGCCCGCGGTAGCTTGCGCAGGCTGCCGAGGAAGGCGGTCTCCTCGATGTAGCCGAGCGTGGCACGCGGCACGGCGGCGCCGAAGAGCGCCTCCTGCGCGTGCGCCACGGCCGCCACCCAGGGCGACGCCAGGGCGAGGGAACCGAAGGCGACGAGGTCGCGACGTCGGATCTGTAGGCTCAAGAGATCTGCGACGCTAGAGGAACCGCGAACGCGAAGTCAACTGCGCCTCGTCGATATCATTTGCTACGCATCCCTGCGAGCGTCTTTCGATCGCAAATGCCGAAACGATCGACAGGAGAGACGCCGGCCGGAGCTCGCATTCGAGCTTCCGGCGCGGGTGGTACGGGTTAGCCGCGGGGCGGGAAGACGCCCTGCAGGGCGATACAGAAGTAGAACGTCAGGTACGGCTGCAGGTTGTTGTGCGGCTGATCGCCGCCGGCGGGTGGGAGGGCCTCAGGCGCCATCGAGATGAGGTTGGCATTGGTGGTCGTTTGATACACATTCGCTAAGCGTGCCAGTGTGTTACCGGCGCAGACCGGGCTATCGCCCAGTGTGTTGTTGCCGCGTAGCGCGTGTGAGTGGGCCGGGATCTCGCTCTCGAGCAGGGTGACGGTCTCGGAGCCGCCGGTCTCACCGAGGTCGTGGAGTGAGAGGCCAGGTCCTTGACCGGGGTGCATGGGCGCCCGCCCCTGCAGGTCGGGAAGGGCGAAGTTGCTCTTCCCGTTTCCGCCATACGTCGTACCCAGCAGCGAGAACAGCGCCGTGTTCTGCGACAACGGCAAGAGCTGACCGTCGCACCACGCCCAGCCTCTGGGCGCGAAGTTGAACGGAAAGATCCTGATCTCCGCAACAAACGGATCGGCCATGTCTCCTCCTAAGTGGGGCTCGGGAAGATCCCGAAGAGGGAGATGATGAAGTCGACGCAGAGGTAGGGCTCGAAGTTGGTGTGCGGCTGACTGCCGCCCACCGAGCTGATCGCCGTCGCCGCCAAATTGACGGCCGGCGTGTCCTCCAGATAGAAGAAGGCACCGGCAGTCCCGACTTCGCCGACGACCCGTCCCCCGGGATTTCCGTCCGCCGCGACGGCGGAGGTGCCAAGCAGCGGGTGCGAGTGCGCCGGAATCTGGTTGACGGTGAGCGTGATCTCCTCGGCGCCACCGGTCTCGGCGAGGATGAAGCCGTTGCCCTGGTGGATCGGGATGCGGCCCCGAAGGTCGGGCAAGGCGAATGTGCTCTGGCCATCGCCGCCGTAGGTGGTGCCGATCAACTGGAACAGTGTTTCGTTCTCGGAGATGGGCAGGAGCTGCCCTTCGCAGAACATCCAACCAGCCGGGGCGAAGTTCCCGGCGAACATGCGGATCTCACCGACGTAGGGTTGTGCCATCGGGGTCTCCTAGTTCGGACTCGGGAAGATGCCCTGGAGGGCAATGCAGCAGTTGAGAGTCAGGAAAGGCTGCATGTTGAGGTGCGCCTGGCTGCCGCCGACGTTGGCAACCGAACCCGCGTTCAGGGCCACCAGGCTGTTGGGCGGCCCATAGATGAACGTGGCACCTGTTGAGGCGAGGAGATTGCCCGTGGCTCCGCTGCTAGGAGCAGGGAAGTTGCCCGCGCTGCTCGACGCGTTCAGCACGTGCGTGTGCGTGGGCACTTCCGCAATCGACAGCGTGTGCGCCTGCTCGCCGCCTCTTTCTCCCAGCGTGTGCCCGCTGCCGACGTGGATCGGCGTTCTCCCTCGCAGGTCGGGAAGGGCGAAGTTCACTCGCCCGTCGCCGCCGAACGTGGTGCCGAGCAACGAGAACAAAGCCTGGTTCTGGTTGATGGGCAACAGCTGCCCGTTGCACAGCGCCCACCCCTTCGGTGCGAACTCGAACGACATGATCCTGATCTCGCTCAGGAACGGTTCTGCCATGCGCACCCCCCTTTCATCGGTGATCTCCTGTTTTCTCGTTGCCTACGGATCTTCGCAGGCCCCGTTCGCAGCCTCCGTAAAGCCGGTCACCAGCGTCGCGTCGGCGGTGCTGCCGGCGTCGTTCTGGCCGGCCACGTGCGCTTCCACCGTGGCCACGTTGTTGATCACTT
>DASUNQ010000126.1:0-5308 GCA_036277075.1 Thermoanaerobaculia bacterium | reverse complement strand
GGCGCCGGCTCGCGCCGCGCGTCGAAGCGCTCGAACCCGATCACCATCCCGTACATGAGCAGCGCCGCCACGGCGGTGGCCGCGATCAGCCCGACGCCGGCCCAGACCACGGCGCGCAGGTTGACCTCGCGGTCGAAGCCCTCGGGCCCGGCCCCCTCGACGTGGTCGGGGTGGAGCTTGGCCCGCTCAGTCATGCGCCACCGCCTCCGGCAGCCAGGGGTCGCGGATCGGCAGCAGCGGCCGCTTCTTGAGCTCGCCGGCCCAGGCGGCGAGCCAGAGGCCGCCGACCGCGACCGGCGTCACCAGGTAGAGCCAGGAGAAGGCGAAGCGTCCGCCGCCGAAGGCCGGCTGCACCTGCCAGACCAGGTCCACCCAGCGCATCACCAGCATCCAGCCGGCGACCAGGGCCAGCCGGCGCGGCCGGCGCTTGAGGTCGCGCGAGAGCAGCAGCACGAACGGCAGCGCGAAGTGGAAGAGGACGAGGGCGAGCGCCACCCACTGCCAGCCGTGGCGGGTGCGCGCCAGGTACCAGGTCACCTCCTCGGGCAGGTTCCCGGCCCAGACGATGAGGAACTGGGAGAACGAGAAGTAGGTCCAGAGCATGACGAAGGCGAGGAGGAGCTTGCCCCAGTCGTGGAAGTGGCCGCTCGACAGGACGTCGCCGAGCGGCTCGCGGCGGGCGAAGAAGAAGGCCACCACGATCAGGAAGGCCAGGGCCGAGAGCCCCTGGCCGCCCAGGAAGTAGACGCCGTAGATGGTCGAGAACCAGTGCGGCTGGAGCGACATCAGCCAGTCGACCGAGGCGAAGCTCGCCGCCAGGCAGTAGAGGACGATCCCGGGCGCGGCGACGAGCTGCATGCGGCGGGTCAGGCGGAGGTCGCCGGTCTCGTCCTGGCGCCGCGACAGGCCCGAGAGGAGGAAGGCGAAGCCGCCCCAGATCAGGCAGTAGAGCGCCGCTCGGGCGACGAAGAAGGGGACGTTGAGGTAGGCCGCCTTGAGCTGCAGCAGGTGGTCGGCGGCGGCCTCGGGGCGGGCCCAGGAGTAGAGCTCGCGCAGCCCGAAGAGCAGCGGCAGGAAGAGCAGCGCGAGGAGCGGCACCGTCCGCGCCGCCGCCTCGAGCAGCCGCCGCGCCACCAGCCCCCAGGCGCCGCGCGTCATGTGGTGCAGCATCATGATCGCCAGGCACCCCAGCGCGATCCCCAGCCAGTAGAGCCAGCCGACCAGCCAGGCGCGGAAGAAGGCCGGCCGGTCGAGCAGGAAGCCGACGGCGGCGAGCAGGATGCCGGCGCCGCCGGCGAGGAGCGCCCGCGAGCGCAGCCGGTCGACCGCCGCCGGCGCGGCGAAGCGCTCGGCGGTGAAGCGGCCGGCCGTCTCGCCGATCACCGCCGCCCCTCCGCCAGCTCGCGCTCGACCGCGCGCCGCAGCGGCACCGGCAGGTCGGCCAGCCGCGCCTCCTGCGAGAGCTGGAGCGCGCGAATGTAGGCGGCGATCGCCCAGCGCTCCTCGGGCGTCACCTGCGGCGCGTAGCTCGGCATGACGCCGTAGCCCTCGGTCATGACGTTGTAGAAGTAGCCCAGCGCCGAGCCCTTGAGCCGCGGGTCGTGGAACGAGGTGGGCTGGGTGAAGCCGCGCTGGACGATCATGCCCCGGCCGGTGCCGACGCCGTCGTGGCAGGGGGCGCAGAAGACGCCGAAGCGGTCGCGCCCGCGCTCGAGCAGGCGGCGGCTGAGGGGGAAGGGGGGGGCCGCGAGGAAGGCGCCGCCCGGCCCGACGCCGGTCGCCGCGGCCTCGTCGGCGCGCAGCTGGCCGCGCGCCACCGTCCCCGCCGGCAGCGGCCGCGCCGAGCTGCCGTCGGCGAAGAAGGGGCTGGCCTCGAACGGCTCGAAACGCCCCTGGTCGTGCATGTTCTGCCGGCAGCCCGCCGCCGCCAGGGCGAGGAGCGCCGCGGCGAGCGCCGGCGCGGCGGCGCGCCGCCTAGGCCTCAACTTCGGAGACCTCGCTCGGACCCAGGGTGAGCAGGAAGCGCTCGGTGGCGGCGCGGTCGAACTGCGGGTCGCGCGCCTCGACGAGCAGGAAGTAGCGGTCGCGCGAGGCGAGAGCGAAGTTGCGGGCGTTGAACACCGGGTGGTACGGCATCGGCAAGCCGTTAAGCGCGAACATGCCGAGCACCGCCGAGAGGGCGGCGCAGAGGATCGTGGTCTCGAAGGTCGGCACGATGAAGGCCGGCCAGGCGTGGAGCGGACGGCCGCCGATGTTCATCGGGTAGTCGACGACCGAGGTCCAGTACTGGAGGGCGTAGCCGCCGACGGCGCCGACGATGCCGCCGACCAGGACGATCAGCGGCAGGCGCGAGTGGTGGTGGCCGAGCGCCTCGGAGAGCTCCTCCATCGGGTAGGGGGTGAAGGCGTCGATCCGCCGGTAGCCGGCGGCGCGCGCTGCCCGCGCCGCGGCGAGGACCTCTTGCGGGGCGCGGAACTCGGCCATCAGGCCGTAGACCTCGGCGGCCTCGCGCGGCTCACTCATCGGCCGGCGCCTCCGTGTACTCGCCGCCGCGGCTGCCCGGGAGGATGGTGCGCATCTCGAAGATCGAGATCATCGGCAGGAAGCGGATGAAGAGGAACATCAGGCAGAGGAAGAGGCCGATCGTGCCGACGTAGGTCATCCAGTCCCAGCGCGTCCCGGAGTACCAGCCCCAGGAGGAGGGGAGGAAGTCGCGCGACAGCGACACGACGATGATCACGTAGCGCTCGAGCCACATGCCGATCGAGACCACGATCGAGATCAGCCAGAGCGCCGCCGGGCTGTTGCGCACCCGCCGCAGCCAGAGCAGCTGCGGCACCACGGCGTTGCAGGCGATCAGCGCGTACCACTGCCAGCGGTAGGGGCCGAGGACGCGGTTGACGAGCATGAAGCGCTCGTACTCGTTGCCGCTGTACCAGCCGAAGAAGATCTCCATGAGGTAGCCGTAGACGACGATCAGGCCGGTCACCAGCATCACCTTGGCCATGTTCTGGAGGTGGCGCATGGTGATGAAGTCGCCGAGGCCGAAGAGCGCCCGCAGCGGGATCGACAGGGTGAGCACCATGGCGAAGCCGGCGTAGATCGCCCCGGCCACGAAGTAGGGGGGGAAGATCGTGGCGTGCCAGCCGGGGACGATGCCGATCGCGAAGTCGAAGGAGACGACGGTGTGCACCGAGATGACGAGCGGCGTCGCCAGGCCGGCCAGCAGCACGTAGGCGGTCTCGTAGTTGTGCCAGTGGGCGGCCGAGCCGCGCCAGCCCATGGCGCCGAAGCCGTAGACGATCTTGGCGACGCGGCCGCGCGCGCGGTCGCGCAGGGTGGCGAGGTCGGGGATCAGGCCGACGTACCAGAAGAGCAGCGACACCGTGGCGTAGGTCGAGACCGCGAAGACGTCCCAGATCAGCGGGCTGCGGAACTGCGGCCACAGACCCATCGTGTTGGGGTAGGGCAGCAGCCAGTAGGCGAGCCAGGGACGGCCGAGGTGGAGCACCGGGTAGAGCCCGGCGCAGGCCACCGCGAAGAGCGTCATCGCCTCGGCGAAGCGGTTGATCGAGGTCCGCCACTCCTGGCGCAGCAGGAGCAGGATCGCCGAGATCAGCGTCCCGGCGTGGCCGATCCCGATCCACCAGACGAAGTTGATGATGTCGAAGCCCCAGCCGACCGGGATGTTGATGCCCCAGATGCCGACCCCCTTGGCGAAGAGGACGGTGATCGACCAGAGCAGCATCATGACCATCAGGAAGGTGACGCCGAAGCCGAGGTACCACCACTTCGGGATGCGGGTGAGGACGATCGAGCTGATCTTGTCGGTGACGCTCGCCGGCGTGTGCCCCGGCGCTATCACTGGCGGCTTCTCCGGCTTGGGGCGGATCGCGGGGTTGAGGACCCGTTCGGGGAGCGCCACCGTTCAGCTCCCGTGGCTCTCGGCCGCGGCGGCCGCCGGCCCCTCGTCGCCGGTCGGCTCGGGCGCCAGTGCGGGGTTGGGGTTGGTGATCTTGCCGAGGTAGGTGGTGCGCGGCTGGGTGTTGAGCTCGGCGAGCAGGCCGTAGTTGAGCGGGTCGGCCTTCCAGCGGCTGACCCGCGAGCCGCGGTCGTTGACGTCGCCGAAGACGATCGCCTCGCTCGGGCAGGCCTGCTGGCAGGCGGTCACCACCTCGCCGTCGCGGATCCGCCGCCCCGCGACCTTGCTGTCGATGCGCGCGGCGTTGATCCGCTGCACGCAGTAGGTGCACTTCTCCATGACGCCGCGCATGCGCACGGTGACGTCCGGGTTGCGCAGCAGGTTGAGCACCGGCGTCCGCTCGTCGTTGTACTTGAGGAAGTTGAAGCGCCGCACCTTGTAGGGGCAGTTGTGCGAGCAGTAGCGGGTGCCGACGCAGCGGTTGTAGACCATGTCGTTCAGCCCCTCGTCGCTGTGCACGGTCGCCGCCACCGGGCAGACCACCTCGCACGGCGCCTTCTCGCAGTGCATGCAGAGGACGGGCTGGTGGTGGACCGCGGGGTCGTCGAGGTCGCCGGCGAAGTAGCGGTCGATGCGCAGCCAGTGCATCTCGCGGCCGCGCAGCACCTGCTCCTTGCCGACGGTGGGGATGTTGTTCTCCGACTGGCAGGCGACGACGCAGGCGCTGCAGCCGGTGCACGACGAGAGGTCGATCGCCATCCCCCAGGCGTAGCCCTCGTACTCGTCCTCCGGGTAGAGCGAGACCTGCGGACCGCCGTGCGGGTCCCCCTCCTGGATGAGCTCGGGGCGGGCGCGCAGCCCGGCGAGGGTGGCGGCGCGCACCGGCCGCCGCCGCTCGGCCGCCTCGTAAGCCGCCGGCAGGTCGAGCGAGTGGTGGTTCTGGGTGCAGGCGAGCGGGTAGCGGCGGCCGGTCTTGCGCACGGCGACCGCCGGCAGCGTCCAGAGCTCCGCGCTGGTGCGCAGCGCGTAGGCGTCGACTCCCTGGCCGTTGCCGACCGCGCCGGCGCGGGTGCGGCCGTAGCCCAGGTGCAGGGTGGCGGCGCCGGGCGCGTGCCCGGGCAGGACCCAGACCGCGACCTCGAGCCGCCGCCGGCCGGCGGCGACCTCGACGACGTCCTCGTTCGTCACCCCGAGCGCCTCGGCGGTGGCCGGCGCGACGAGGAGCGCGTTGTCCCAGGTCAGCTTGGTCAGCGGCTTCGGCAGCTCCTGGAGCCAGGCGTTGTTGGCGAAGCGGCCGTCGTAGACCGCGGGGTCGGGGCGCAGGCAGAGGGCGAGGGTGGGCTCGCCGCGCCGGGCGCGCGCCTCGCCCCGGCGCCGGGCGATGGC
>DASUNQ010000125.1:0-2501 GCA_036277075.1 Thermoanaerobaculia bacterium | reverse complement strand
GCGGCATGACGTGCGGGTGGAACCAGTAGTTGCCCGGACGATAGAGCCGGTACTGGTACAGGCGCTGCTCTCCCGTCTCGATGCCGAACTCCGTCACGGGAGTGCCGTCGCTCTCGTTGTCCAGCTCCATGCCGTGCCAGTGGACGATCTGCCGGTTGTCGGCCGGCGCGTAGAACCCGGTGTCGATCGCCTCGCCGTTGACCGCCTCCGGCTGCTCGTTCTGGACCGTCAGTTGCACGACGTCGCCCACGTGGCCGTTGATCACGACGCCGGAGGGCGCGCCGTTGTAGGCGGTGGCGTTGGGCGTGATGACGGTGCCGTTGGTCTTGAGATAGCCGTTCTCGAACTGGAGCGCGGCCTGCAAGCGGCAGGTGTCGGCATCCTGTGCGACGCCTTCCGAGACCACGCCGCCGCAGGCCACGCTGCCCGGAGCGTTCTTGAAGGTGCCGAGGACGTCGACGAACTCATAGTCGGGCACGGGCAGCTCGAGCGGGATATGGGACATCACGATCGTCTTCTTGATCAGGAAGAAGAGATCGGCCCCCGAATTTGCAGTGTATCCCTTGAAGTCCGGCGGCATGGCTCCTGTCGGCCCGACCACCGGCTTCGAAGTCCGCGCGACGGGCTGCGCAGACAGCGGGAGAGCGGCGACCAGGAGGCTGACTGCGATCGCCAGGGCGATCAACGGTAACGATAAGCGGCTCGGCGACGGCATGATCTATCGCTCCTTTCTTGACAGCCCCTCCCACCGCCAAGGCGGCAGACCTGCGGGCAGATTAGACATCCACGAATCACTACTCCATGAACCTGCACTGGTCCTGAGCAACGCATGTGCCAAGGGGAGCGCCACGAAGCGCTGCGCCGCGCCGGGGAGCTGCGAGAGCAATCCAAGTCATTCGGCCTTAGGCTATTTACGCGGGCCAGCCCCGGCGGCGGCTGCGGCTCCGCGGAGGTCGTCGAGGCCGTTTTCACCGGCCGGAAGGGGGCTCCGCCGTCCAAATCCTGAACCGGTCCACCGACCCGCTTCCAGGATTTGGACTACGGCTTGATCATTCCCTCTGCGGATCGGCCATCGACGCGGATCGCGCCACCGTGCCGGCCCGGATCTGGTGTACCCTGATCCGCATCGCCAGCTTCTGAGGAGTACCGATGAACGCACGGATTGCCGACCTCACGCTCGTCGCCCTCGTCGCCCTCACCGTGGCCGCCGCGCTCGCGGCCGGCTGCTCCGCAGGCCCGGAGGAGGCTGCCGCGGGTCCGGCGAGCGGCGGCGACAACCGCGCCGGCCAGGAACCGGCGCGCGGGGCCGCCGCGAGCGCCGGCGCCGAAGACGGCGAGATCGCCCACTACACCTGCTCGATGCACCCCTCGGTCCGCAACGCCGGGCCCGGGGACTGCCCGACCTGCTCGATGGACCTGGTGCCGGTGTTCCGGCGGGAGATCGCGAGCGGGGAGATCGTGCTCGACGCCGGGCGGCGCCAGCAGATCGGCGTCACCACCGCCCGGGCGGAGCTGCGGACGCTCGCCGCGCCGGTGCGCGCGGTGGGCAGGGTGACCTACGACGAGAGCCGCCTGACCGACGTCACGCTCAGGATCGGCGGCTGGATCGACGAGCTCCACGCCGACCGCCTGGGCCAGCCGGTGCGCCAGGGCGAGCCGCTGTTCACGCTCTACAGCCCGGAGCTCTTCGCGGCCCAGCAGGAGTTCCTGGAGACGGCCCAGAAGCAGCGCATGGCACGCATGGTCGGCTCCTCCGAGAGCGCCGAGTTCCTGGCCGAGAAGCGGCGCCTGCGCCTGCGCCTGTCGGACCTGACACCGGACCAGATCAAGGACATGGAAGCGCGCCGCGCGCCGCTCGAGCGCGTCCCGATCCTGTCGCCGGCCTCCGGCCATGTGATCGAGAAGGACGTGGTCGCCGGCACCGCGGTCGAGCCGGGCGTGGCGCTGCTGCGCATCGCCGGCCTCGACCGGGTGTGGGTGGAGGCCGAGGTCTACGAGTCGGAGCTGGCGTTGCTCGCGGTCGGCGTCCCGGCGACCGTCACCCTCCCCTACCTCCCGGGACGGAAGTTCGCCGGCCGCATCGCCTTCGTCTACCCCTGGCTCGACGGCGCCACCCGCACCGGCCGGGTGCGCATCGAGCTGGCCAACCCCGGCCTCGTGCTCAAGCCGGAGATGTACGCCGAGGTGCTCTTCGAGCGCGCCCTCGGCAAACGGCTGGCGGTGCCCGAGGAGGCGGTCCTCTACGCCGGCGACCGCCGCTACGTCTTCCGCGATCTGGGCAATGGCCGGCTGCGGCCGCAGGCGGTGACCCTCGGCCTGTGGGCCGGCGAGTGGGTCGAGATCCTCAAGGGGCTGGCGCCGGGCGACGTGGTGGTCACCTCGGGCAACTTCCTGATCGCCGCCGAGGCCCGCCTCAAGCTGGCGCTCGATCACTGGACGCCGGTGGCGGCCGCGGCATAAGGCGCCGCACCCGCGGCGCCCGGCGGCCGGGCCGGCGGGCA
>DASUNQ010000124.1:0-41975 GCA_036277075.1 Thermoanaerobaculia bacterium | reverse complement strand
GTCGCGCCGGCGGCGAGGAGCATGTCGAAGGCGCCCCAGTTGTAGGTCAGCACGAGGTCCGGCCGCTCGCGGCGGAGGAGGGCGGCGAGGCGGAGGGCGGTGGCCGCGGAGCCGGCTTTCGGCGGCGCCGCGAGGAGGCGCACCGGGGCGCCGGGGGGCAGCCGCGCCGCGGCCTCGGTGCGGCCGTCCATCGAGACGATCGCGTGGAGGTAGGCGTCGCCGAAGGCTGCGATGAGCCGCACCGTGCGCATCTCCGGTCCGGTGGGGACGAAGTTCGAGAAGACGTGCAGCAGGCGCGGGGGGCTAGAAGTCCGTCCGCCGGCCATACACCCTTACCGCACGGTCGAGCAGCGCCTCCCGCTCCTCCACCGGACGCCAGCCGAGCACCTCGCGCGCGGTGCGCGAGGTGAAGGGGCGGGCGAGGGCGCGGGTCTTCAGGTCGCGGTAGGAGGGGAAGCGGTTGCCCGGCCGGCGCCCGGCCGCCTTGACCGCCCACTTGCCGATCTCGAGGAGCTGCGAGAGCCAGAGCGGCCGCGGGTGGAAGCGCAGCGGCCGACCCGTGGCGCGCCCGAGCTCGGCGACGACCTCGGCGGCGGTGAGCGGCGCGGCCGGGCAGAGATTCAGGGCGCGGCCGTGGAGGTCGGGGCCCGGGTGCGCGGCGACGCGCGCCAGCGCGTCGGCCACGTCGTCCACCGCCACCACCGGCAGCGGCCGGTCGCCGCGCCCCCAGCCGATGCAGTGGCGATCGCGCACCCAGAGGCCGAGGCCGGCGTGCTGGAGCGGAGTTCCCGCGCCCATCACGACGCCGGGGCGGACGACGACGAGCGGCAGCCCGCGCTCGCGATGCAGGGCGAGGAGGGCGCGCTCGGTGGCGATCTTGCCGCGGCTGTAGACGTCGCGCCCTTCCGGCTTCGGGTCGGTGTCGAGGGAGTCCTCGATCGGCCCCTCGCCGCCGTCGGAGCCGGTATAGAGCGCGGCGATCGAGGAGACGTAGACGAAGCGCGCCGCGCCGGCGGCGAGCGCCGCCTCGGCGGCCGCGATCGAGCCGCGCACCATCGACCGCTCCACCTTCTCCCAGGTGTCGCCGCCGCCGGTGGCGAGGTGGAGGACGGTGGCGGCGCCGGCCAGCGCCGAGGCCAGCGACTCGGCGTCCTCGAGGCGGCCGCGCACCAGTCGCAGGCGGCCGGCGCGCGCCGCCTCCGGCAGCGGCGACGGCAGGGCGTGGGTGCGGCGGACGACGGCGGTCGCCGGCAGCCCGCGATCGAGGAGAGCGCGGACGACGCGCCGGCCGATGAAGCCGGTGGCGCCGAGGATCACGACCTCGCCGGGGCGCGGCGGCCCGGGCGCGGGGACCGGATCGGCCACCGGCGCCGGGCGCGCCGGGAGCGCCGCAGCGGCGACCGCCTCGCACCACTCGAGGACCTCGGCTCCCTCCCGTCCGCCGGCGGGGAGCGGTGCGCCGGCGGCGAGCGCGGCGTAGAAGGCGTCGAGCGAGCGGCGCATGCCCGCGAAGAAGGGGTCCTGGCGGCGGGTCAGGCCGAGGGTCGAGCGGAGGTAGCCGGACAGCGCGCGGCGGGCGTCGCGGGCGACGCTGCGCGCCTTGCGCCGCGCCGCGAGGTAGCCGTCCCAGAAGGGGAGCCAGGGGGTCGCCTCCTCGAGCCAGAGGACGTCGTGCCCGAGGTCGGCCTCGGCGACGCCGTCGCTCCCCAGCACCAGCACCGTCCAGCGCGGCGCGCAGCCGCCGAAGGCGAGGAAGAGCTCGGCCGTGCCGCGCTCGGCGCGCGCCGCCACCGCCCAGCGGTCGTGGAACGGCAGCCCGGCGGCGAGCTCGCGCGTGCCGAGCAGGGTGGCCTGCGCCGAGCGCACGGCGCCGAGCAGCGCGTGGAGCTGCGACAGCGGATGGACCGCCTGCTCGAAGACGATGTGGTGCGGCTCGCGGAACATCCAGTGGCCGACGTCGCCGGCCTCGAGCTGCGGCAGCGGCACCGCGAGCGTCGCCTGGACGTGCTCGACGGGTCCCAGGCGGCCGGCGCGGACGGCGTCGAGGAGCCGCGCGAAGGCCGGGTGGTGGACGTTGTTGTGGTTGACGGCGAGCGGCAGCCCGCGCTCTTCGGCGAGGGCGGCGAGGGCGCGCGCCTCGGCGCTGGCGAGGGCCAGCGGCTTCTCGACCAGGACGCCGATGCCGGCCTCGAGCAGGCGGCGGGCGAGCGGCGCGTGGAGGTCGGGGGGCGTCAGAAGGTGGGCGACCTCGATCCCCAGCGCGGGAAGCTCGTCGAGCGCCGCGACCGCGCTCGGGACGTTCCAGCGGCGCGCCGCCGCGCGCGCCCGCTCGAGGTCGGGGTCGCAGACGGCGGCGACCTCGACCCGGCCGGCGGCGGCGAGCTCGGCGAGGGCCTCGAGGTGGAAGTCGGCGACGTAGCCGGCGCCGACGACCGCCACGCGCACCCGTCCGGCGCGGTGCGGACGGACGGGGCGCTGCCCTGTGTTGGCGTTGACGTTGAGCATCCCGAGCCAATCTCCCTGCGCGCTGCCGCGCGGGGCGGCAGCAGGGAGCATGCCACGGCCGGGGATACCGGCGCGAACGCTACTGCGGCATGGTCAGCGAGGCGCCCGGGGTGAAGCGCGAGAGCCCGGTGGCGTTGGCGGCGCGCACGCGGAAGGTGTAGGCCCGGGCGGGGACGAGGCCCGAGAACGTCACCGTGCGTACGTCGGCCGCGACCCGCAGCACCTCGCGGTAGCGCCCGCCCTCGAGCATCTCGATGCGGAACTGGGTCTCGGTGGTCGAGTTGTCGGTCCAGCTGAGCTGCACCGAGGTGCTGGAGAGCGGCGCCACGCGCAGGCCGGTCGGCGGCGGGATGCGCCCGCCCCCCGACGGCAGCGCCAGGGTCACCGTGTTGCTGTAGGCCGAGAACCCCGTCGCGTTCGCCCCGCGCACGCGGAAGGTGTAGGTCGTCTTGGGCTTGAGCTTCGTCACCGTCGCGGTCGTCTCGTCGGCGGCCGTCACCTGCACTTCGCGGAAGGCGCCGTTGACCTTCAGCTCGACCCGGTAGCTCGTCTCGTTGGAGGCGTTGTCGACCCAGGTCAGGCGCGCGCTGGTCGGCGAGGCGGCCTGCGCCACGAGCGCGGTCGGCGCCGCGATCGGAGGAGGAGGCGGCGGAGGAGGGGGCGGCGGCGGAGGGGGCGGAGGCGGAGGCGTCGAGCCGCCGCCGCCGAGCTGCGCGAGCCGCGCCACCGCCGGATGGAGCCGCGACAGGAGCTGCCCCAGAACCTTGCCGAGGGGCTGGTCCTCGCCCTGCGCCGCGTTGATGACGTAGAGCGTCAGCTCCCGGCCCTTGGCCAGGAGCGCGGCATCGTTGGCCAGCTCGCCCGCCTGCACCAGCAGCGCCGCGGCCGTCGCCTTCTCCGGCGAATAGAGGTCGCGTTCGTTGGGGCCCACCGAGGTCAGGGTGCCGCCGATCCGGCCTCCCTCGAAGCCGTAGGCGAGCGCGAGCGGCCAGCGGCCGGCCGGGGTGCCGTCGCCGATCACCGTCATCTCGACGTCGGCGATGCCGTGCGCGAGCGCGCCGAGGATGTGGCTCGGCGTCAGCGCCGGCAGCCCGATCGGCGCGTCGGCGCCGTCGCGGCAGAGCCGCATCAGGTTGGCGGTGTCGATCAGCGTGCTCTGCCAGACCTGGTTGGTGACGACGTTGCCGGCGTCGGCGCCGACCTCGCCGCCGAGGAAGCCGACGCGCACGCCGTTGCGCAGCGGCTCGGCGTACTGCTGCGTGTAGGCGCGGGCGATGCTCAGCCGGTAGTCCTCGAGGAAACTGGCGTCCGGGCTGGCGAGGCCCAGGAAGCGGAAGGCCGCGATCCACTGCGACGCCACACGTCCGGTCATGCTGGCCTTCCCCAGCGGCGTGTCGGCGGCGCAGGGGGGCCCGCCGGGTCCGGTGGGATCGGTCACCGAGGTCGGGCCGCGCGAGGCGCAGAACCAGCGGCGCATGTTCTCGCCGCCGCGCCGCAGCTTCTCGACCACCGTCGAGTCGCCGGTCAGCCAGTAGTAGAGGTAGAGGTTCTCCCAGTAGGCGTGCGAGCTGTTGAAGTCGGCGCGGTAGGCGCCGTAGCCGGAGGGCGCCTGGCCGCAGTAGAACCAGGCCTCGGTAGGGCTGCACTGCATCACCTGCGTGTGCACCATGCGCAGGGCGCCCGGGAAGGCGAGCTCGTCGAGCCACTCGACGTCGCCGGTGCGCATCGCCCACATCGGGAGCGTGGCGAGCGTGTTGTGGTAGTCGGTCCAGGTCGTGCACCAGAAGAGGTTGTCCCAGGTCTCGTTCGGCGTCGGGTCGTTGCTGCCGCAGTCGACCTCGCCGGGCCAAGCCTGCCCCCAGTAGCGGGGCAGGACCCCGAAGGTCATGAGGCCGGGGAGCCCCACCTCGTCGATCTTCGCGGCCGTGCGGTCGAGGACCTTCCTGATCGCCGTGTCGTAGCCGGCGAGCTCGGCCGGCAGCGGGCCGACCGGGAACTCGTCGACGGCGTCGGAGGCGGCGAACCATTCCGGCTGCGGCCAGGCGCGCAGCGGGCGGTTGAGCGGCGCCCAGGTGAGCCGCTCGAGCTCGGCGCGGGTGGCGCCGGCCGGCGCGGCGGTGACCGCGAGGTTGGCGAAGAGCCCCTGGTGGTTGGCCAGCCAGACCGAGTCGTCGGCCAGGTCCACGGCGAGGGCGCCGCCGGCGAGGAGCCGCAGCGCCTGCGGCTCGAAGCGGTGCATGTGGTCGAGGGCGATCGCCACCGTGCCGGCCGGCCCCGCGGCGGCCAGGAGCCCGCCGTCGGCGCGGCCCCCCGCGGCGCTGGCCTGGGCGACGCGGATCTCGAAGGCGAGCGGCGCGGTGCGGGCGGAGCGCAGCCGCTGGCGCACCGCGGCCTCGTCCCCGGCCGCCACCACGCCGACCACGGCGGGGGCGCCGAAGGTGCCGATCGCGGTCACCGTCGGCGTGCCGCCGAGGGCGACCGCGAGCTCGTCGCGCACCCTCTCGAGGCGCAGGCCGTTGATCGCGCCGGCCGAGTTCTTGAAGCAGCTCTGGCAGCCGGGGTTGAGGTTCCCCTCCCAGGCGGCGGAGTGGCGGACGATGGCGGTCGGCGAGCCGGCGGTGAACACGTAGCGGCGGGCCGAGCCGAGGCCGCCGCCGCCGAGCTCCGGCAGGTCGTAGGCGCCCTCGACGACGACCACGGCCGAGAGCGGCCCGGCGTGCTCGATGCGGACGCGGCGCAGCGTCGGGTGGCTGCCCGAGGCCGCGGCGGTGCTGGCGGTGAGGGAGCCGCCGGTGACGATGCGGTGGCCGTCGGGGAGCCGCACCTCCGCGAACAGCGCGCCGGTTCCGATGCGGAAGAGGGCGGCGCCGGTGTCCACCGTCACCTCGTCGCCGGTGCGAACGAGCGTCAGCGGGTGCGCCGGCGACGGGTTGCGACCGGCCGAGCCGTTGGTCACCAGGCGGTAGGTCGTGGTCTGGTGGGCCCCGACGCTCGCCGGGAAGGCGACGTGCAGCCACTGGATCGGCGCGGTCGCGTCGGCGCGGCCGGCGTCCCAGCGCGCCAGCACCCGGTAGTCGGCCGGCACCGGCCGGCCGGCGGCGTCGACGATCGTCACACCGGCGGCGTCGCGGACGCCGAGGCTCCGGGGCAGCGGCACGCCCGAACGGACGACCTCGTCGACCCGGGCGACGCCGGCGGTCTCGCGCACGGTCATCAGGAGCTGCGAGGGAACGGCGGCCTGGTAGGCGCGTGCCGGGGTCGGGGCGAGGGGCGGCGCCGCGAAGGCGACGAGGAGAGTGAAGAACGCAATCCGGGGGCGACGGATCATCGGGATACACCTCCGGCAGCGAGAGGATCGAGCCCTCTCCGGCCTGCCCAGTCCTGAGACGGAATGACTGCGGAGAAGCTAGCGGCGGCCCCGCACCCCGTCAATGCGGCGCGCCGCGCGCATTTTCAACGGCCGCAAGCGATTGGAAGCGACCGCGGTATGGGGAAACACCCTAACCGGGCCGTGAACGGGGCGGTAGTCCTGCAGTGGGCGATTGGACGTGCGCACCCCCTGCGCAGCGATGCTCCGCCCCTGCGCGGAGTCCAACGATCGCTTGACAGCGCCGCCGCGCCCCCCTAGACTCTTAGCAGTCTCGCTCGAGGAGTGCTAACACGCGGGCGGGGCCGTTCTCGTAAACCACTGACAGCGTTCCGCATCCGCAAAGGAGGCCGCAGAGTGAACATCCGTCCGCTACACGACCGCGTGCTGGTCCAGCGCATCGAGCAGGAGGAGCAGGTGCGCGGCGGCATCATCATCCCCGACACCGCCAAGGAGAAGCCGCAGGAGGCGAAGGTCGTCGCCGTCGGCCCCGGCAAGCTCGACGACGACGGCAAGCGCATGCCGATGGACGTCAAGGAGGGCGACCGGGTGCTGATCGGCAAGTACTCCGGCAGCGAGATCAAGCTCGAGGACGACGACTTCGTCATCCTGCGCGAGGACGAGATCCTCGCCGTCGTCGCCTGATCCGGCGCACCCGGAAACCCGAACGCAACGAATCACGAGGAGAAGAGGACATGGCTAAGCAGATCACGTACTCCGCCGACGCGCGCGCGGCCATCCTGCGGGGGGTCAACAAGCTCGCGGACGCGGTGAAGGTCACCCTCGGCCCGAAGGGCCGCAACGTCGTCATCGAGAAGAAGTTCGGCTCGCCGACGATCACCAAGGACGGCGTCACCGTCGCCAAGGAGATCGAGCTCGGCGACCCGCTCGAGAACATGGGCGCGCAGATGGTGCGCGAGGTCGCCTCGAAGACCTCCGACGTCGCCGGCGACGGCACCACCACCGCCACCCTCCTGGCGCAGGCCATCTACCGCGAGGGCTCGAAGGTGGTCACCGCCGGCGCCAACCCGATGGAGATCAAGCGCGGCATCGACCTGGCGGTCAAGGCCGCGGTCGAGTCCATCGACAAGCTGGCCAAGCCGGTCGAGGGCAAGGACATCGCCCACGTCGGCACCATCTCCGCCAACAACGACGAGGAGATTGGCCGCATCATCGCCGAGGCGATGGACAAGGTGGGCAAGGACGGGGTCATCACCGTCGAGGAGGCCAAGGGGCTCGAGACCACCCTGGAAGTGGTCGAGGGCATGCAGTTCGACCGCGGCTACCTCTCGCCCTACTTCGTCACCGACGCCGAGCGCATGGAAGCGGCGCTCGAGAACGCCAAGATCCTGCTCAACGAGAAGAAGATCAGCTCGATGAAGGATCTCCTGCCGGTGCTCGAGCAGACCGCCAAGCAGGGACGGCCGCTGCTCATCATCGCCGAGGACGTCGAGGGCGAGGCGCTTGCGACGCTGGTCGTCAACAAGCTGCGCGGCACCCTGCACGTCGCCGCCGCCAAGGCCCCGGGCTTCGGCGATCGCCGGAAGTCCATGCTCGAGGACATCGCCATCCTGACCGGCGGCAAGGTCATCACCGAGGACCTCGGCATCAAGCTCGAGAACGTCCGCTGGGAGGACCTGGGTGACGCCAAGAAGGTGGTGCTGACCAAGGACGACACCACGATCGTCACCGACTCCGACGACCCCAAGCGGCGCGAGGCGATCGCCGGGCGGGTCAAGCAGATCCGCAACCAGCTCGAGGAGACGACCTCCGACTACGACCGCGAGAAGCTGCAGGAGCGGCTGGCGAAGCTGGTCGGCGGCGTCGCCGTGATCAAGGTCGGCGCGGCCACCGAGACCGAGATGAAGGAGAAGAAGGCGCGGGTCGAGGACGCCATGCACGCCACCAAGGCGGCCGTCGAGGAGGGGATCGTCCCCGGCGGCGGCGTGGCGCTGCTGCGCGCGGTGTCGGCGGTGGACGGGGTCAAGGCCGAGGGCGACGTCAAGGTGGGCGTCAACATCGTCCGCCGGGCGCTCGAGGAGCCGACGCGACAGATCGCCAACAACTCCGGCGAGGAGGGATCGGTGATCGTCCGCGAGCTGCTGGCGACCAACGGCGCCACCGGCTACAACGCCGCCACCGGCCAGACCGAGGACCTGGTCGCGGCGGGGGTCATCGACCCGGCCAAGGTGACCAAGACGGCGCTCATCAACGCCGCCTCGATCGCCGGCTTGATGCTGACCACCGAGGCCCTCGTCTCCGAGGTCAAGGAGAAAGACGACAAGGGCGGCGGCGGCGGCATGCCCGGCGGCGGCGGCATGGGCGGGATGTACTAGACCCGCTCCCCAGGCGGCGCGCCACGCGCCGCCGTGATGTCCATAACGACGGCCGGTCCGGGCGACCCGGGCCGGCCGTTCGCTTTCGCGCACGCCATTGCGATCTACTCGCCCGGCTCGCCCGCGGCGCGGGCGCGCTCCCAGCGAGTCTCTTCGTCGCGCGGCAGGTGGCGGGCGGCGAAGAGGAGGCAGGCGAGGGCGGCGCCGTTCGCGAGGAGGGCCCAGAGGAGGGCGGGGCGGAGGTCGCCTAACGCGACGGAGAGGCGGCCGATGGTGTAAGGGCCGAGGGCGAGGCCGACGAAGGTCACGACGAGCAGGAACTCCGCCGAGGCGACGGCGCGCAGGCGCGGCAGCACGAGGTCCTGCACCGTCGAGGCTCCGGGGCCGAGCCAGAGCGAGGTCGCGACGTAGAAGAAGAAGCTCGCCGCATAGGCCCAGGGGAGGCTCGGCGCGGCGACGAGGGCGAGGGCGATCGGCACCGGTAGGACGGCGTTGAGCATCGCCACCCGCAGCCGCCCGACGGGCGAGCGCCGCCGCCAGCGGTCCGCCAGGAGGCCGCCCAGCGTCACGCCCAGCCACCCGCCCGCCGCGGCCATCCCGCCCAGCACCAGCCCCGCCTGCGCCACGGTCGCGCCGTGCGCGCGCATCAGCAGCGGCGCGATCCAGAAGCCGTAGCCGTAGCCGGTAAAGGAGAGCAGGCCGAAAGCGGCGTTGGCGCTCTGCAGCGACGGCGTGCGGAAGATCAGCGCGAAGCCGACCGGGTCGCGCAGCGCCAGCGCCTGCGCCCAGGAGAAGACGGCGTAGACGCCGATCGCCAGCGAGATCCACTGCGCCGGGTTGTCGAGGAGCCGGGTGAGGGAGATGGCCAGCCCGGCCGCGCCCCCCGCGGCCAGCAGGTTCGCTGCCAGCGCTCGCCGCGGCGCGCGGCGGAGGACGAGGTTCACGAAGGTGAGCGGCGGCAGCACGGCCATGAGCTCGCGGCCGAAGGCGCGCCAGGGATGTGGCTCGGCGGCCACGACGACCCCCTCGCCGCGACCGCGCTCGGGCTCGCGCAGCGTCCTTACCCAGAAAGCCAAGAAGATCCCGGGCAGCCCCGCGGCGAGGAACGCCACCTGCCACCCTCGCAGCCCGAGCGGCGCCGCAGCCCCCGCCCAGGCGGCGTCCCAGCGGTCGACGATCAGTCCCCCGATCCCCAGCCCCAGCCCTGCGCCGAGGTAGATCCCGCTCGAGTAGATCGCCAGCGCCGTGGCGCGCCGCGCGCGCGGGAAGTAGTCGGAGAGGAGCGAGTAGGCCGCCGGGCTGGCGCTCGCCTCGCCGACGCCGACGCCGATGCGCGCCGCCGCGAGCTGGCCGAAGCTGCGCGCCAGCCCCGAGAGCGCCGTCATCGCGCTCCAGCCGGCGAGCCCCCAGGCGATCAGGCGCCGGCGGTCCCAGACGTCGGCGAGTCGCCCGAGCGGGATGCCGAAGATGGCGTAGAAGACCGCGAAGGCCGTGCCGTAGAGGTAGCCCATCTGGGCGTCGGTGACGCCGAGGTCGGCTTTGATCCGCTCGGCCAGGATCGAGAGGATCTGGCGGTCGAGGAAGTTGAAGACGTAGACGAGGACCAGGACGCCGAGGACGTAGCGGGCGTAGCGGCCGCCCGGCGGGTCGGCGCTCTCGGGAGGGTCCACGGGGAGGCGCACGCGGAGGACCATCCTCGCACCGTTCCGCCGCGGACCGCCGGTCGCTGGGAAAACGCGGGATCTTGGAGACGAACGCTCCATCTCCGAGACGAGCAAGCCATCCTGGAGAGGCGCGCTCCGTCGCGGCGCCCGCCGTTCGATCTCGGAGATCGGCGCTCCATCGCGGTCCCGGACGCCCGCTCTCGGTGAGGGGCGGTCGATCTCCGAGATGGACGTTCCATCTCGGAAATCGGGCTCCAGGGCGGAACTTTGGCCTGAGCGCTTGACGCCGCGCGCGCGGAGTTGGTACCGTTTCCATGAAAACGGTTCCACCTTGGACCGACCCCCGCCTCCGCATCCGTCGAGCGCGCCGCTCCCCCCCGGGGGGTCGCGGGAGGTCTCGATCCGCGACGTGGCGCGCGCGGCCGGCGTCTCGGTCACCACCGTCTCACGGGTGCTCAACGCCACCGGCCCGGTCGCCGAGGAGACCCGCGGCCGGGTGACCGCCGCCGTCGAGCTCCTCGACTACGTGCCGCACGGCGGCGCCCGCAGCCTCATCACGCGGCGCACCGAGACCATCGGCGTCCTCCTCCCCGACCTCTACGGCGAGTTCTTCTCCGAGCTGATCCGCGGCATGGACCAGACCGCCCGCCTGCAGCGCTTCCACGTCCTCGTCTCGAGCGCCCACAGCGGCAGGGCCGAGGTCGAGGAGGTGCTCCGCGCCCTCCGCGGCCGCGTCGACGGGCTGATCGTGATGTCGCCGGACGTCGACGTCGCGCCGGCGCTGGCGCGCTACGGCGAGACGCTGCCGATGGTGCTGCTCGACGCCGAAGCGGGGAGGCTCGACGCCATCACCATCGACAACTACGGCGGCGCCTGCTCGATGATGCGCCACCTGGTCGGGCTCGGGCACCGGCGGATCGCCCTCCTCGCCGGCCCCGCGCGCAACCTCGACGCCCGCGAGCGCGCGCGCGGCTGGCGCGACAGCCTCGGCGAGGCCGGCCTGCCGGCGCCGCCGGAGCTCTGCTTCGCCGGCGACTTCGCCGAGGCCTCGGGGCACGAGGCCGGGGCCTGGCTCGCCGCCCTCGCGCGGCGGCCGACCGCCGTCTTCACCGCCAACGACTCGATGGCCGTCGGCCTGCTGTCGGCGCTGCGCGAGATCGGCCTGCGCGTCCCCGAGGACGTGGCGCTCGGCGGCTTCGACGACATCCCGATCGCCCGTTATCTGAGCCCGCCGCTGACCACGGTGCGGGTGCCGATCGCCGAGCTCGGCAGCCGCGCCATGCAGCGCGTCCTTTCCCTTCTCGAGAGCCGCGAACCCGCCCACCGGCACGAGGTGGTCCCGACCCAGCTCGTCGTCCGCGCCTCGTGCGGCGCCCCCGCCGCGCGGACGTCCACGGACCCAACGATTGGAGGCTAGAGCCATGCAACCGCATCTCCGAATCCCGGCGCGCGGCGCCGCCCTGCTGCTCGCCGCCGCGCTCGCCCTCGCCCCGGGAGCGGGGGCGCAGAACACCACCAGCTCGATCCGCGGCACCGTCCGCGACGAGAACGGACCGATCGCCGGCGCCAAGGTCGTCGCCGTCGACGCCGCGAGCGGCTTCTTCCAGGAGGCCACCTCGGGCGGCGACGGCAGCTTCGCCCTCCAGGGCCTGCGCCCCGCCACCTACGAGGTCACGGTCTCCTCCGAGGCCTACGGGCCGCAGAGCCGCAGCGTGCAGGTGCTCCTCGGTCAGGACGTCGAGGCCGACTTCGTGCTCTCGGTCGACGCCATGTTCACGGACGAGGTCGTCGTCATCGGCGAGGCGACCCAGCTCCTCGTCGACACGCGCAGCCCCGAGGTGGCGACCAACGTCACCACCCAGCAGATCGAGCAGCTCCCCCAGAACAGCCGCAACTTCCTCTCCTTCGCGGCGCTCGCGCCGGGAGTGCGCTTCACCGAGAACGAAGACGAGCAGGGGAAGTCCTTCCGCAGCGGCGGCGCCGAGGCGCGGCAGGTCAACGTCTTCGTCGACGGCCTCTCCTACAAGAACGACCTCCTCAAGGGCGGCGCCTTCATGCAGGACTCCAGCCGCGGCAACCCCTTCCCGCAGAACGCGGTGCAGGAGTTCCGGGTGCTGACGCAGAACTACAAGGCGGAGTACGAGAAGGCGGCGGCGGCGGTGATCACCGCGGTCACCAAGTCGGGTGGGAACGAGCTCCACGGCGACGCCTTCTACCTCTTCCAGGACGAGGGGCTGCTGACCCAGGACGACTTTGCGAAGGCGCGCGCCGACGAGGAGCCGGACGTCGAGCGCATCCAGAGCGGGCTCTCGATCGGCGGGCCGATCCGCCAGGACCGCCTCCACTTCTTCGCCTCCTACGAGCAGAACGACCAGGACCGGCTGAGCACCGTCTTCCGCGGCGGCGACTTCGGCCGCGCGCCGGCCAGCGTCCAGAGCTTCCTCGGCGGGTTCGACACCGGGGTGCTGGTCGCCCCGCTCGAGTCGAAGCTCCTCTTCGGCAAGCTCTCCTGGCAGCCGTCGTCGGGCCAGTCGTTCGACGCCAGCTACTACTGGCGCGACGAGCAGGAGATCCGCGGCTTCGGCAGCCTGCGCACCAAAGACGGCGCCGAGAGCTTCGAGGTCGGCAGCGACGCCGTCGTCGCCAAGCACCAGCTCGTCCTCGGCAACGCGCTCAACGAGGCCAGCGCCACCTTCCAGAAGCTGGAGTGGGCGCCGACCGCGATCGCCTCCGACACCCCGCGACTGAACTACTTCAACATCCTCGACGTCGGCGGCAAGGACGCGACCCAGGACTTCCAGCAGGACAAGATCGGCCTGCGCGACGACTTCTCGTTCTTCAAGGAGTGGCGCGGCAGCCACTCGCTGAAGGCCGGGGTCGGGGTCAACTGGCTGGACTACAAGGTCACCAAGGAGCTGTTCGGCAACGCGCTGTTCGAGTTCCGCTCCGACGAGCAGTGGCAGTTCCCCTTCCAGGCGCGCCTCGGCTTCGGCAATCCCACTCTCGACTTCAGCAACACCCAGCTCGGCCTCTACCTGCAGGACGACTGGCAGGTGGCGGAGCGCGTCAGCCTGAGCCTCGGCGTGCGCTGGGACTACGAGTCCAACATGATCAACAACGACTACACCACGCCGCCGGAGCTGATGGCGGCGCTGTCGGGCGCCTGCCGCACCTACGGCCAGCCGGTCGGCGGGCAGACCACCTGGTGCCTGCGCGACTTCCTCGACCTCGACCGCTACACCACCGACGGCGACGACCGCGACGACTACTTCGGCATGGTGCAGCCGCGCCTGGGCTTCTCCTGGGACGTCAAGGGCAACGCCAAGACCGTGGTCTTCGGCGGCTGGGGCAAGTACTACGACCGCGTCATCCTCAACGACATCTTCGACGAGCAGTACCGGCAGCAGTACAAGATCTACAGCTTCTGCTTCTCGGCGGACGGCAGCCCGGCGCCGAACTGCGGCGTGCCGGCGATCGCCTGGCAGCAGGGCTTCCTGAGCGCCGAAGGGCTGGCCGGTTTGGTCGCCCGCGGCCAAGCGCCGGGACCCGAGGTCTTCCTCGTCGCCAACGACTTGCGGCCGCCGCGCTCGGACCAGTGGACCCTCGGCGTGCGGCAGCAGCTCGGCAACTGGATCGCCGGGCTGACCTACGCCGGCTCGCGCGGCCACAACGGCCTGATGTACTTCTTCGGCGACCTGCCGCCGGGCACCGCCTTCAACGACCGCTTCGGCGGCAACGTCGGCGTGCCGGGCTTCGCGCGGGTCTTCACCACCTCGACGGCGCGCAAGTGGTGGTACGACGGCATCTTCCTGACCCTCGACAAGCCGATCGCCGCCGGCGCCAAGTGGGGCTTCAACCTCGCCTATACCTACGCCGAGTCCGAGCAGACAGGCACCGACAACCGCGACGAGGGGGTGGCCTTCGGCGCCTTCGACTACGCCAACTCGGACTCCCTCTTCAAGTTCCCCGGCACCAACGACGAGCGGCACCGGGTGGTGGCGAGCGGCATCGTCGCCCTGCCCTTCAGCTTCCGCTTCTCCTCGATCGTCACCCTGGGCTCGGGGCTGCCCTTCACCGTCTTCGACGACTCGACGGCGCCCTTCACCGTGCGCTGGAACGAGGGGCGGCCGGCGAAGGACGACTTCATCATCCCCGACGCCTGGGCCTACCGCAGCGTCGACGCGCGCCTCGAGTGGGAGGCGCCGCCGATCGCCGACCGGGTGCGCGTCGGGCTCATCGGCGAAGGGTTCAACCTCTTCGACGACGACAACTTCG
This sequence comes from Thermoanaerobaculia bacterium, assembly GCA_036277075.1. Classification (GTDB taxonomy): domain Bacteria; phylum Acidobacteriota; class Thermoanaerobaculia; order Multivoradales; family UBA5704; genus DASUNQ01. The sequence continues at coordinate 27,828 of DASUNQ010000124.1, read as the reverse complement.
GCTGCTTCGAGTCCTTCAGGCCGCGACTGCCGAACGTCAACGCCCGTTTCGGCCAGCCGAACTGCGAGTTCAACACCCGGCGCTACCAGGTCGGCGCCCGGGTGAGCTTCTGACGCCGCGCCTCACCGCGGCGCTCGCCGCCGCCGGGCTGCTGCTCGGCGGCTGCGGGGGCGCTCCGCCGGCGCGGACGGCCGCTCCCGCGCCGGCCGCGGTACCCGCGGCGGCGGACGAGGCGCTCCTCGCCGAGATCCAGGAGCGCACCTTCCGCTTCTTCTGGGACCTCGCCCACCCGGTGACGGGGCTCGTCCCCGACCGCTGGCCGACGCCGTCGTTCGCCAGCATCGCCGCGACCGGCTTCGGACTCACCGCCTACCCGATCGGGGTCGCGCGGGGGTGGGTGACGCGCGAGGAGGCGGCCGCGCGCGTGCTCCACACACTGCGCTTCTTCCGCCAGGCGCCGCAGGGACCGGAGCCGGCCGGCCGCGCCGGGCACCACGGCTTCTTCTACCACTTCCTGGACCCGGCCACCGGGCACCGCTTCGAGCAGGTCGAGCTGTCGACGATCGACACCGCCCTCTTCCTCGGCGGCGTGCTCTTCTGCCGCAACTACTTCGACCGCCCCGAGGTCGGCGAGGCGGAGATCCGGCGGTTGGCGACTGAGCTCTACGAGCAGGTCGACTGGCGCGCCCTGCAGCCGCGGCCGCCGCCCGTGGCGATGGGCTGGTACCCGGAGAAGGGCTTCCACCACCTCGACTGGACCGGCTACAACGAAGCGATGCTCCTCTACCTCCTCGCCCTCGGCTCGCCGACCTTCCCCGTCGAGCCGGCGGCGTGGGAGGCCTGGACCTCGACCTACCGGCTGGCCGACTTCCACGGCCAGCGCTACCTCGCCTTCGCGCCGCTCTTCGGCCACCAGTACTCGCACGTCTGGATCGACTTCCGCGGCATCCTCGACCCGGCGATGCGCCGCCACGGCTTCGACTACTTCGAGAGCTCCCGCCGCGCCGCCCTGGCCCAGGTCGCCTGGGCGCGCGCCAACCCGCGCCGCTGGCGGGGCCTGGGGGGCGCGGTCTGGGGGGTCACGGCCTGCGACGGACCGGCCGACCTCGAGCTGCCGGTGCACGGCGAGACGCGCCGCTTCTGGACCTACGCCGGACGCGGCGTCGGCCCCGGCTACGACGTCGACGACGGCACGATCGCGCCGACCGCCGCCGGCGGCTCGGTCCCCTTCGTCCCCGCCCAGGCGATCGCCGCGCTCGCCGCCATGCGCCGGGAGCACGGCGCCCATCTCTGGTCGACCTACGGCTTCCTCGACGCCTTCAATCCCACCTTCACCTTCACCGACGTGCCGGTCCGCCACGGCAAGGTGGTCCCCGGCGCCGGCTGGTACGACACCGACTACCTGGGGATCGACCAGGGGCCGATCCTGGCGATGATCGAGAACTACCGCTCGGGGCTGGTCTGGCGGGTGATGCGCCGGGACCCCGATCTGCGGCGCGGCCTGGCGCGGGCCGGCTTCACCGGCGGATGGCTGAGCTAGAAGCCCGTCGCGCTGGGCGCGCAACGGACGGCGCTCCTAGCATTGATTGGAGCCCGGCGCGAAAGCTTTCGCGCCTTGTCCCCGCGCTCCTGCTGCTCGGTGCCCTCACCGGGTGCGGCGGCGGCGAGGCGCGGCGCGACGTGGTCAGCTTCTGGGCCTTCGGCCGCGAAGGGGAGATGGTGCGCGAGCTGGTGCCGGAGTTCGAGCGCCGCAACCCCGGCCTGCGCGTCGACGTGCAGCAGGTGCCGTGGACCGCGGCGCACGAGAAGCTCCTGACCGCCTACGTCGGCAACGCCACGCCCGACGTGGCGCAGCTGGGCAACACCTGGATCGCCGAGTTCGTGGCGCTCGAGGCGCTGGCGCCGCTCGACGAGCGGCTCGCCGGGTCACGGGCGATCGCGCGCGGCGACTTCTTCGCCGGCGCCTGGGACGCCAACGTCCTCGACGGCGCGACCTGGGGGGTCCCCTGGTACGTCGACACCCGCGTCCTCTTCTACCGCTCCGACCTGATGGCGGCGAGCGGCGCGCCCTGGCCGCCGCGCACCTGGGCGGAGTGGCGGGAGGCGATGGCGCGCGTGCGGCGAGTCGGCGGCGCTGGCGAGCGCTACGCCATCCTGATGCCGATCGACGAGTGGGACAAGCCGGTCCTCCTCGGCCTCCAGGCGGGGGCGCCGCTGCTCGCCGGCGGCGGCCGGCGCGGCGCCTTCCGCGACCCGCGTTTCCGGCGCGCGCTGGCCTTCTACGTCGATCTCTACGCCTCCGGCCTGGCGCCGCCGTTGACCAGCAGCGGCGTCTCCAACCTCTACCAGCAGTTCGAGGAGGGGTACTTCGCGATGCTGGTGACCGGCCCCTGGAACCTCGGCGAGTTCCGCAACCGGCTGCCGGCTTCGATGCAGGAGCGCTGGGCGACCGCGCCGCTGCCGCCCCCCGACGCCGCGGCGGGCTATCCGGGAGTCTCGCTCGCCGGCGGCTCCAGCCTGGTCCTCTTCCGCGATGCCGCCGGCCACGAGGGCGCCTGGAAGCTCGTCGAGTTCCTCTGCGAGCCGGCGCAGCAGGCCCGCTTCTACGAGCTGTCGGGCGACCTGCCGGCCCGGCGCTCGGCCTGGGCGCTGACCGCGCTCGACGCCGACCCGCGCGCCGCCGCCTTCCGCGAGCAGCTCGGCGCCGTGGTGCCGATGCCCAAGGTCCCGGAGTGGGAGCAGATCGCGACGCGGGTCGCCGAGCGGGTGGAGGAGGTGGTGCGCGGCGCCAGCACGCTCGACGCCGCGCTCGCCGGCCTCGATGCCGACGTCGACCGCATGCTCGAGAAGCGGCGGTGGCTCCTCGACCGCGCCGCGGCGGCGCCGGCGGAGCGGTGAAGGCCCCGGCGCCGGCCCGCCCCGGCACGCCCTACGAGCGGCACGCCGGCTGGCTGCTGGTGGCGCCGGCGCTCCTCGCCATCCTCCTCTTCTTCGCCCTGCCGGTCGCCGCCGGGTTCGTCCTCTCCTTCACCGACTTCGACCTCTACGCCGTCGCCGACCCCGCCAACGCGCGCTGGATCGGCGTCGAGAACTACCGCCGGCTCCTCCTCGACCCGCTCTTCTGGCGCGCCCTCGGCAATACGCTCTTCCTGGTCGTCGTCGGCGGCCCGCTGACGCTGGCCGCGGCGCTCGGCGGCGCGCTCCTCGTCAACTCCCGCCTGGCGCGCCTGCGCGGCGTCTACCGCACGATCTTCTTCGCCCCGGTGGTGACGACGCTGGTGGCGGTGGCGGTGGTCTGGCGCTACCTCTACCACCCGCGCGTCGGGCTCTTGAACCACCTGCTCGGCCTGGTCGGCCTGCCGGCGGTGGACTGGCTGGGGGATCCGCGCTGGGCGATGCTCGCCATCACCCTGCTCACCGTCTGGCGGACCTTCGGCTACAGCCTGGTGATCCTGGTCGCCGGGCTCCAGGCGATCCCGGAGTCGCTCTACGAGGCGGCGCGGCTGGACGGCGCCTCCTGGCGCCAGCAGCTCGTCCACGTCACCCTGCCGATGCTGCGGCCGGCGCTCCTCTTCGTCAGCGTGATCAACACCGTCGGCTTCTTCCAGATCTTCGCCGAGCCCTACGTGATGACCCGCGGCGGCCCGCTCAACGCCACGCTGTCGATCGCGCTCCTCATGTACCAGCAGGGTTTCCGCTGGTGGAACATGGGGCGCGCCGCGGCGGTCGCTTTCGTCCTCTTCGCCCTGATCCTCCTGATCTCGGCGGCGCAGGCGCCGTTGCGGAGGCGCGCGGCGTGAGCCGGCGGCGGCTGGTCGCCGTCGCGGTCAACGCCGCCCTCGCGCTGGCGGCGGTCGCCACGCTCCTGCCGCTGGCCTGGATGGTCTCGGCCTCGCTGATGCCGACCGGCGAGGCCAACTCTCTGCCGCCGCGCTGGCTGCCGAGCTCGCCGACGCTGGCGCACTACCGCGACCTCTTCGCGCGTCTCGACCTGGGGCGCGCCTTCCGCAACTCGCTCCTGCTGTCGAGCGCCATCACCGGCGTCTCGCTGGTGTGCAACTCGATGGCCGGGTACGCCTTCGCCAAGCTCCGCTTCCGCGGCCGCGACCGGCTCTTCGCGCTGCTGCTGGTGACGCTGGTGGTGCCGCCGCAGGTGGGGGTCCTGCCGCTCTATCTCGAGCTGCGGGCGATGGGGCTGGTCAACTCCTTCGGCGGCGTGCTGGTGGCGGGGATCGCCACCGTCTTCGGCATCTTCCTGGTGCGGCAGTTCGCCCTCTCCATCCCCGACGAGCTGCTCGACGCGGCGCGCGTCGACGGCGCCTCGGAGCTGCGCATCTACCTCACCATCGTCCTGCCCCTCCTGCGGCCGATCCTGGTGACTCTCGCCGTCTTCACCTTCCTCGCGGCCTGGAACGACTTCATGTGGCCGCTGATCGTGCTGACCGACGAGGCCAAGCAGACCCTGCCGGTGGCGCTCGCCAACCTCTCCGGCGAGCACGTGCAGGACACCGAGCTGATGATGGCGGGGGCGGTCGTGACGGTGCTGCCCGTGATCGTCCTCTTCCTGCTCGCGCAGCGCTACTACCTCGAGGGGATCCTCATGGGGAGCCTCAAGGAGTGAGCCGGCTCCTCGCGTGCGTCCTCGCCGTCTCGTGTCTCGCGGCGCGCGGCGCGGCAGGCAACGGTGCGGAGGCCGGCGCGCCGCTGCGCATCGACCTCGCCGAGGACGAGCGGTGGGAGGCCGTGCCGGCCGAGGGGGTCGAGCTGCAGATCAACGCCGAGCCGACGAGAGGCGGCGAGGCCGCGCTTCGCCTCTCCTTCGACTTCCACGGCCGCGCCGGCTGGGCGGCGGCGCGGCTGCCGTTCGCTCCGCCGCTCGCGCTGCCGGAGAACTGGGAGCTGCGCTTCCGGCTGCGCGGCGACGCCCCGCCCAACCACCTGGAGATCAAGCTCGTCGATCCTTCGGGCGAGAACGTCTGGTGGTCGGTGCGGCGGGACTACGATTTCCCGCGCGAGTGGACGCCGCTGCGGGTCAAGAAGCGACAGGTGGAGTTCGCCTGGGGGCCGGCGGGAGGAGGCGAGATCACGCGGCTGGGCGCGCTGGAGGTCACGGTTACCGCCGGCAGCGGCGGCAGCGGGCGGGTCTGGATCGCCGATCTCGAGCTGGCGCCGCTGCCGCCGGCGCGCCCCTACGCCGGAACGCCGCGTGCCGAGGCGAGCGCGGAGCTTCCGGGGCACTTCGCCGACGCGGCGCTCGACGGCGACCGCGCGACGGCGTGGCGGGCGCCCGGCGGCGAGGCGGCCTGGACCGTCGACTTCGGCGAGCCGCGGGAGCTCGGGGGGCTGACCTTGCACTGGGAGGAGGGGCGGGCGCCGCGGCGCTTCGCCGTCGAGCTGTCGGACGACGGCGCGGCGTTCCAGGAGGTCTACGCGGCGCCGCGCGCGGGCAGCGAACGGAGCGACCTCTTCCTGCCGGAGACCGAGACCCGCTTCGTGCGGCTGCGCCTCGCGCCCGAGGAGCGCGAGCGCGGACTGGCCGAGGTCGAGGTGCGGCGGCTCGCCTTCGGCGCCTCGCGCAACGCCTTCTTCGAGACGATCGCGCGCGAAGCGCCGCGCGGCACCTACCCGCGCGGCTTCTCGGGGGAGCAGGTCTACTGGACGGTCGCCGGCGCCGCCGGGGCGCCGGAGGAGGTGCTGGTCTCGGAGGACGGGGCGGTCGAGCTCGGCGAGCGGGCGCCGTCGCTCGAGCCGTTTCTCCATCTGGACGGCCGGCTCTGGAGCTGGGCGGACGTCAAGGCCGAGCAGAGCTTGGCGGACGGGGACCTGCCGATCCCCACCATCGCTTGGACCGTTCCGGGCGTGCGCCTCGAGGTCACGACACTGGCCGTGGACGCGGGCGCCAAGAAGAGCTCGGGTAAGGGGCTGCTCGCGGTGCGTTACCGGCTACGGAACTCGGGTGAGCAGGCGCGGGCGGGGACTTTCTCCGTCGTCGCGCGGCCCTTTCAGGTGAACCCACCGATGCAGTTTCTCAACGTGGCAGGTGGCGTGGCGCGGCTCGAGCGGGTGCGCTGCGCGGGGATGGAGCTCGTCCTCGACGAGCGCCGTCTGCGCGCGGCGCCGCCGCCGGACGCTTGCGGCGCGGCCGTTTTCGACGAGGGACCGGTCACGCACTGGCTTCGGCGCGGGGAGGCGCCGGAGAGCGCCGAGGTCGTCGATGCCGCCGGCCTCGCGTCCGCCGACCTCACCTGGTCTTTCGACCTGCTCCCGGGGCAGAGCCGCGAGATCGTGCTCGGAGCGCCGCTGGACGGGGAGACCGGAGCGATGGTCACCGCCGAGAGCTTCGCCATCCGCGAGGCCGAGACCCTCGCCGTCTGGCGGGAGCGGCTGGGGCGGGTGGAGCTGCGCGTCCCGGCCGCCGCGGCGCCGCTCGTCCGCTCCCTCCGCACCGGCCTCGCGGCGATCCTCGTCCACCGCGACGGCCCGGCGCTCCAGCCGGGGTCGCGCGCTTACGCCCGCTCCTGGATCCGCGACGGCGCGCTGACCGGCACCGCGCTCCTCCGCCTCGGCCACGCCGACGTGGCCCGGGAGTTCGCCGAGTGGTACGCCGGCTTCCAGTACCCCGACGGCAAGGTCCCCTGCTGTGTCGACCGGCGGGGCGCCGATCCGGTGCCCGAGAACGACAGCCACGGCCAGTGGATCCATCTCGTCCGGGAGGTCTACCGCCACACCCGCGACCGCAGGTTCGCCGAGCGGATGTTCCCCGGCGTCGAGCGCGCTGTCGCCTATCTCGACGCCCTGCGCGCCAGCCGCCGCACGGCGGAGTTCGAGCGGCCCGAGAAGCGGGTCTTCTTCGGCCTCCTGCCGGAGTCGATCAGCCACGAGGGGTACTCGGCCAAGCCGATGCACTCCTACTGGGACGACGCCTTCGGCTACCGCGGCTACGCCGACGCGGTCGAGCTCGCCGCGGCGCTCGGCCGGGGCGACCTCGCGGCGCGCTGGGCGGCGAGCCGCGACGAGTTCCGCGCCGACCTCGCCACCTCGCTCGCCCGCGCCATGGCGCTGCACCGGATCGAGCACCTGCCGGGCGCTGCCGAGCTGGGGGACTTCGACCCCACCTCGTCGACGATCCTCGTCGAGCCCGGCGGCCTGCGCGACGCGCTGCCGCCGGGCGCCCTCGCCGCCACCTTCGAGCGCTACTTCCGCGAGGCCGAGGAGCGGCGCGACGGCCGGCGCCGGTGGGAGGTCTACACCCCCTACGAGCTGCGCAACGTCGGGACCTTCGTCCGCCTCGGGCGGCGGGACCGCGCCCACCTTCTCCTCGACTTCTTCCTCGCCGGCCGCCGCCCGGCGGCGTGGAACCAGTGGGCGGAGGTCGTGGCGCGCGCCGAGCGGGCGCCGCGCTTCCTCGGTGACATGCCGCACGGCTGGGTGGCCTCGGACTTCATCCGCAGCCTGCTCGACCTCTTCGCCTACGAGCGGCGCGAGGACGGCGCCCTGGTGCTGGCCGCGGGCGTGCCGCGCGAGTGGCTCGCGGCGGGGGAGGAGATCGGCGTCCGCGGTCTGGTCACGCCCTGGGGCGAGCTGAGCTACTCGCTGCGGCGCGAGGGGGAGCGCGTCCGGGTGCGGATCGGCGCGCTCGCGGCAAGGCCGCCGGGAGGTGTCGTCCTCGCCCTCCCGGACCGCGCGCCGCTCGCCGTCGCCGCGCTGCCGGCAGAGCTCGCCGTGGAGCTCCCGCGATGAGCGCCGGCGCCCCCTTCGGCCGCTTCTCCGCGGACTTCCGGGAGTACGTCGTCACCGACTGGCGGACGCCGCGGCCGTGGTGCAACGTGGTCGCCAACCCGCGCGTCGGCCTCACCGTCTCCCAGACCGGGAGCGGCTTCTCCTGGATCGACAACTCGCAGCTCGCGGCGATCGTCCGCTGGCAGCAGGACCTGGCCGAGGACCGCTCGGGACGGTTCCTCTACGTGCGCGACCACGACGACGGCCGGGTCTGGTCGCTGGCGCCGGCCCCCTGCCGGCCGGCGTACGACCGTTTCGCCTGCCGCCACGGGATCGGCTACACGACGTTCGAGAGCGAGCTCGCCGGGATCGCCGCCGAGTGGACCCTCTTCGTCGACGCCGAGGCCACCGTCGAGTGCTGGCGCCTGCGCCTGCGCGACCTTGCCGGCCGGCCGCGGCGGCTCCTCGTCGCGCCCTACCTCGAGTGGAACTGCGGCACCGCGCCGGCGCCGCGCCGCGAGTTCCAGAAGCTCTTCCTCGAGACCCGCTTCGACGCCGCGCGGGGCGCGGTCCTCGCCACCAGCCGGATGTGGGACGTCCCCTCGCCCCGCCGCGGGCACTGGAACACGAGCTTCCCCTACTGGAGCGCCTTCGCCGCCGCGCAGCGGGTCGCGGCGGCGACGGGGGACAAGGCGGAGGTCCTCGGCCCGTACGGCGACTGGGCCGCGCCCGCCGCGCTCCGCGGGCTGCCGTGGCGGCCGCTCTTCGGCCGGCACCACGACCCGGTGGCGGCGCTCGCCTGCGAGGTCGAGCTCGCCGCCGGCGAGGCCTGGGACGGCGGCTTCGCGCTGGCCACCGCGGGAGAGGCGGACGAGGCGGCGGCGCTCGCCGCCCGCTTCGCCGCGCCGCAAGCCATGGACCGCTCGCTCGCGGCGGTGCGCGCCGCCTGGCGCGAGCGGCTCGCCGCGCACCGCGTCGAGACGCCCGAGCCGACCCTCGACGCCCTCGCCAACGACTGGCTCCGCTACCAGGCGATCTCGGCGCGGCTCTGGGGGCGCGCCGGCTATTACCAGCAGAGCGGCGCCTACGGCTACCGCGACCAGCTCCAGGACGCGCAGGTCTGGCTGACGATCGACCCCGCGCGTTGCCGCGAGCAGGTCCGCCTGCACGCGCGCCACCAGTTCGCCGACGGCCCGGTGGTGCACTGGTGGCACCCGCTCTCCGAGCAGGGGCACGTGACGCGGATGAGCGACGACCTCCTCTGGCTCGCCTTCGTCCTCGTGAGCTACCTCAAGGAGACCGGCGAATTCTCGGTCCTCGACGACCGCGAGCCGTTCCTCGACGACGCCGCCCCGGCGCCGCTCGCCGAGCACGTCGAGCGCGCCTTCGCGTCGGTCTTCCGCCGCACCAGCCCGCGGGGGCTCCCCTACATCGGCGCCGGCGACTGGAACGACGGCCTCTCGGCGCTGGGCCTCGCGGAGCGCGGAGAGTCGGTCTGGCTGGCCGAGTTCCTGGCCGGCCTCCTCGCCGACTGGGCGGAGGTCCAGCGCCGGCGCGGCGAGCCCGCGCGCGCCGCCGAGCTCGCGGCGCGCCGCCGCGTCCTCGTCGGGGCCATCGAAGAGCAGGCCTGGGACGGCGCCTGGTACCGCAGGGCGACGCGCGACGACGGCGAATGGATCGGCAGCGCGGCGAACCGCTGCGGCCGCATCTTCCTCAACGCCCAGGTCTGGGCGATCCTCGCCGACGTGGCGCCGCCGGCGCGCGCCGAGGCCTGTCTCGAGGCGGTGCGCCGCCACCTCCTCACCGACGCCGGTGCGCTTCTGCTCGCGCCCGCCTGGGACGAGCCGGACGAGCGGGTGGGCTACATCACCCGCTACGCTCCCGGGCTGCGCGAGAACGGCGGCGTCTACACCCACGCCGCCACCTGGGCGCTCGCCGCGGCGGCGAAGTGCAAGGACGGTGAGCTCGTGGGCCGGCTCCTCGCCGCGCTCAACCCGGCGCTCAAGGATCCGCGGCGTTACTGGGCCGAGCCGTACGTTCTCCCCGGCAACGTCGACGGCCCCGGCTCGCCGTACCCCGGCCGCGGCGGCTGGACCTGGTACACCGGCGCGGCGGCCTGGCTGCCGCGGGTCCTCGCCGAGTGGGTCCTCGGCGTCCGGCCGACCTGGGACGGGCTCCTCTTCGACCCCTGCCTGCCGCCGGCGTGGGAGCGGGCGCGGATGGTTCGCCCCTGGCGCGGCGCTCGGCTGGAGGTCGAGGTCCGCCGCGAGGGCGCGGCCGGCGTGACGCTCGACGGACGGCCGCTGCCCGGCGGGCTGCTCCGGCAGGTTGTCCCCGAAGCCGTGCACCGGATCGCGGTCGTGCTCTGAGCAGCGAAGGAACGGCGTATGGCGACGGTTGCCTTCATCGGTGTCTGGAAGAGCTTCGGCGAGGTGCCGGTGCTCGAGGACTTCGACCTCGAGGTCGCGGACCGCGAGTTCCTGGTGCTCGTCGGGCCCTCGGGCTGCGGCAAGTCGACCGCGCTGCGGCTGGTGGCGGGCCTCGAGCACCCGACGCGCGGCGAGGTCCGCATCGGCGGCCGCGCGGTCAACGACCTGCCGCCGAAGGAGCGCGACATCGCGATGGTCTTCCAGAGCTACGCGTTGTACCCGCACATGACGGTGCGCCAGAACCTCGACTTCGGGCTGCGCATGCGCAAGGTGCCGCGGGCGGAGATCGATCGCCTGGTGGGGGAGGCGGCGCGCACGCTCGAGCTCGACGGCTTGCTCGACCGGCGGCCCAGGCAGCTCTCCGGCGGCCAGCGCCAGCGGGTGGCGCTGGGCCGGGCGGTGGTGCGCCAGCCGAGCGCCTTCCTCTTCGACGAGCCGCTCTCCAACCTGGACGCCAAGCTGCGGGTGCAGATGCGGGTCGAGCTGGTGCGCCTCCATGCCCAGCTCCGCACTACCGTGCTCTACGTCACCCACGATCAGGTGGAGGCGATGACGATGGGGCAGCGGCTCGCCGTGCTGCACCGCGGCCGGCTGCAGCAGTGCGGGACCCCGCTCGAGGTCTACGACCGGCCGGCCAACCTCTTCGTCGCCGGGTTCATCGGCACGCCGCCGATGAACCTGCTCCCCGGGCGGCTGGCGCGCGGCGGCGCGGCGGTGGCGGCGGCGGGGTTCGAGGTCCCGCTCCCCGCGCCGCTGGCGGCCGCCGCGCGGGAGGCGGCCGCGGAGGAGGTGGTGCTCGGCATCCGGCCGCAGGGGTTGAGCGAGCCGCGCGGCGGAGAGGAGGCCGGCCCGCGCTTCGCCGCCCGCGTCGAGCTCGCCGAGGCGCTCGGGCACCAGACGGTGGTCCACGTCCGCTCCGGCGACGCGCGGCTGATCGCCGAGCTGCCCCCTGGGCGCCTGCCCGCTCCGGGCGAGCTGCTCGAGCTCGCCGTCTCACCCGCGGCGCTCCACCTCTTCGACGCCCGGAGCGAGCGGCGGCTCGGGCCCTGAGGCGCGCCCGGCGCGTTGATTGGAGCCCGGCGCGAAAGCCTTCGTGCCTAGGCGAGGGCGGCGCCGCGGCTGCGGATCACCTCGGAGTAGAAGCGCGCGCTCGCCTTCGGCGTGCGGCGCTGCGTCGCGAAGTCGACGTGCACGAGGCCGAAGCGCCTCGCGTAGCCCCAGCTCCACTCGAAGTTGTCGAGCAGCGACCAGGCGAAGTAGCCGCGCACGTCCACACCCTCCGCGAGGGTCGTGGCGAGGCCGCGCAGATGGTCGCGCAGATAAGCGACCCGCAGCGGGTCGTCCACCCGGCCATCGTCGGCGGTCGGCGGATCGTAGAAAGCGGCGCCGTTCTCGGTGACGTAGAGGGGAATCGGGCCGTAGCGGTCGCGCACCCCGTGGAGCGACTCCGCGAGCCCTCGCGGGTAGACCTCCCAGCCCAGCTCGGTGTGGGTGCCGCGCGGCTGCCGCACCCCGGCCGCGGAGGCCGGCCAGCAGGCGGGGTCGTGCCGCACCACGCCGCGGGTGTAGTAGTTGACGCCGAGGAAGTCGTTCGGCTCGGCGATGGCGGCGAGCTCCGCCTCCTGGAAGCGCGGCCAGGCCGCGCCGTAGATCGCGGCCAGCTCCTCCGGGTAGCGGCCGAGCAAGACCGGGTCGGTGAAGTGGCGGTTCATGTAGGCGTCGGCGCGCGCCGCCGCGGCGAGGTCCTCGGGCCGCTCGCTCGCCGCGTGCTTCGGCTCGAGATTGACGACCAGGCCGATGCGGTGGCGGCCGACCTCGCGATAGAGGCGGACGGCGGCGGCGTGGGCGAGCAGGAGGTGGTGCGCGGCGCGCGGCGCGGCGTAGAGGTTGCGCTGCCCGGGCGCCAGGGTGCCGTGGAGGTAGCCGCCGTCGCAGATCACCCAGGGCTCGTTGAGCGTGGCCCAGAGCCGCACGCCGCCGTCGAGCGCGGCGAAGCAGACCCGCGCGTAGTCGGCGAACCAGCGCGGGGCGTCCGGGTTGAGCCAGCCGCCCCGATCTTCGAGCGCCGCCGGCAGGTCCCAGTGGAAGAGGGTGGCCAGGGGCTCGATGCCGGCGGCGCGCAGCGCCTCGACCAGCCGCCGGTAGAACTCGAGGCCGCGCGGGTTGACGGCGCCAGTCCCCGCCGGCAGCACCCGGCTCCAGGAGATGCTGAAGCGGTAGGCGGTAAGCCCCAGCGCGCGCATCAGCGCCACGTCCTCGGCCCAGCGGCGGTAGTGGTCGCAGGCCGCGTCGCCGGTGTCGCCCCCGGCGACCCGTCCCGGCGTGTGCGCGAAGCGGTGCCAGTTGCTCTCGCCGGCGCCGTCGGCGAGCGGCGAGCCCTCGATCTGGTAGGCGGAGGTGGCGGCACCCCAGAGGAAGTCGTCGGGGAAGCGGGGGGCGGCGCTCACCGCGCCAGAGGCTACGTTCCGCTTCCGTCGCTGTAAAGCGCGCGGCCGGACCGCGCGGTCCGACGTAACTTCTTCGCCTCAGCGGCACAAAGATTGACGGAATGCGGAGGAAATTCCTTGCACCAGTAACGCGGTTCCGGTCGTAAGTTACTCATCCGTAAGCACTTAGACTTGCCATTAGAGGGCGCATCGCAGTAGATTCCGCGGCATCGTGTTCGAGCTCATCGGCGAGACCCTCCGGCGGCTGCGCAAGGAGAGCGGCAAGACTCTGGCCCAGCTCGGGTCCGAGGCCCAGGTCGGCAAAGGGCAGCTCTCGCGCATCGAGAACGGCAAGCAGGAGGCGACCTTCAGCACGCTCGAGCGGGTGCTCAAGGCGCACCGCATCTCGCGCCAGGAGTTCTTCCGCCGCTACGAGCTGGTGGAGGCGGAGGCCTCGGCGGTGCGGCGCACGCGGCGGCCGGCGCGCGAAGGCGCGCACGAGACCTACGCGGTGGCGCCGATCTCGCGCTGGCCGGGGGAGCTGCGCGAAGCCCTGTCGCGCATCGAGTCGTTCGTCGAGACCAGCCTGCGCCAGGCCCAGCCGCTGGCGCAGGGGACGGTCGAGATCGGCGACGTCGTGGTGGTCTTCCGGGTGTTGCCGAAGGGCGACGAGTTACCGGATCCGGCGCCCAAGAGCTGATTTGCGCAACGGCACAGCGCCGCCAGCCGCGATCTGCACTCTTTAATGCGCAGAACGGCACCCTGGCTATTGTTCTAAGTCTTTCTGAATGAGGCACTTATAGTTGTGCGCCGAGGCGCTCTTCGGCTACATTGCGGACATGTTCGGCAACCTCGGGCGCACGCTGCGGCTGCTGCGGGAGCTGCGCGACCGCAGCCAGGGACAGGTCGCCCGCGACGCCGGCATCGGCAAGAGCCAGCTCTCCAAGTACGAGAACGGCAAGGAGCTGCCGAAGCTCGAATCGCTCGCCAAGGTGCTCAAGGTGCTGCGCCTCGGGCCGTACGAGTTCTTCTACACCATGCACCTGCTGGACCGGCGCGCCGCCGACCTCGCGGCCGCCGAGGCGCGCGGCGACGCCTACCCCCTGGCCGAAGGCGGCCCCGGGGAGATGCGCGACCAGCAGCTCCTGCTCCAGTCGCTGCTGCCGGGAAACCCCCTCCTCCCGGGCAACATGGACCAGGCGTTCACGCGAGTCTACGAGGACCTGCTGGGTGTCTACCGGCTGGTCTGCGAGCAGCGGCTGACCGCCGGCCTGGGCAAGGGCGAGCCAGAGCCGCGGGCGTAGCCTCGCGCGCCGGCGCCCTCACTCCCTCCCCGCCGGCTCCACCACCTTCACCGCAAGCCGCTCCCAACGCGCGGCGGCGAGCGCGCCGCCCAGGTCGGCGTCGCCGCCGTAGACCCGCCGCGGCACGCGCCGGCAGGGGACGGCGAACGTCGTCGCGCCGGCGAGCGGAAAGGGATCGAGGGCGAGACGCCCCGGCGCCGGCCGGCCCTCGAGGTCGTGGCGGCGGAACGGCTCCAGCCAGTGGCTGCACACCGCGAGCGAGGCGAGGTCGGCGAGGTCGAGGAAACGGTAGTCGGCGGCCAGCTCCTCCGCGCCGGCGCCGGTCGTGGCGAAGAGCTCGGCCGCCAACTCGTCGAGGAGCGCGAAGAGCCCTTCCCAGCCCGGATCGCCGCGCCGCTCGCCGAAGAGCTGCAGGGCGTGGCGGACGATGAGGAGCGCCGCGTAGGGGCGGCTCCCCGCGTAGCGCGCGACGCCCCGCTCCCAGATCTCCACCCGGTCGGCGGCCGGGAGGCTCGTGAAGTCGTGCGGCCGGCCGCGCGCGGCGTCCCAGCGCGGCGCGGCGTCGGCCTCGCGCCAGCCGTTGTCGTGCTCGCGGGCGGCGAAGAGGAGGTCGGCGCGGCGGGGATGCGCGGGGAGGCCGTCGGCGCGCCAGAGCGAGAGGAGCTCGCCCGAGAAGCGCGCGTGGTCGGGCTGGGTGACGAGCAGGAAGGAGCTCCCTTCGTCGACCACGATCATCGACTAGCATCCTTGCATGCCCGTGCTGCGCATGGCGGAGCTGCCGTGGAGTGAAGTCGCGGCGCTCCCGCGCGACTGCTGCGTCGCCATCCTGCCGGTGGGCGCGATCGAAGCACACGGGCCGCACCTGCCGCTCGGCACCGACTGCGTGATCGCCGAGGCGATGGCGGCGGCGGCGGCCGAGCGGCTCGACCGCCGCGGCCTCACGGTGCTCGTGCTGCCGGCGCTCGCCTACACCGCGGCGCCGTTCGCGGCAGCGTTCGCGGGGACGGTCTCTCTTCGCCCCGAGACGGTGACCGAGACGGTCGTGGACATCGGCCGCTCCCTGTCGGCCGCCGGCTTCCCGCTCCTGGCGATCGCCAACGCGCACTTCGATCCCACCCACGTGCACGCGCTGCGCGCCGCCGCGGAAGAGTTGGGTAAGGAAGGGAAGATCGCCGTCACCTTCCCGGACATCACGCGCCGCGCGCTCGCGGCGCGTCTGACCGACGAGTTCCGGAGCGGCGCCTGCCACGCCGGACGCTACGAGGGCTCGCTCGTCCTCGCCTCCCGCCCGGACCTCGTGCGCGAGGACGTGCGGCGAGAGCTGCCCCCTCACCCGATCTCCTTGACGGCGGCGATGCGCGAGGGAAAGACGACGTTCGCGGCGGCCGGCGGCCCCGAGGCCTACTTCGGCGACCCCGCAGCCGCCTCACGCGAGGAGGGCGAGACCACCCTCGACGCGTTGGCCGCGATCCTCGAGGAGGCGGTGCTCGCGGCCCTCGAGAGGCGCTCTAGCCCTCGCGCGGGCGAGCCTCGTTGACGTTGAGCTTGCGGCCCTGGACGTCGCGGCCGTTGAGGCCGGCGATGGCGGCCTCGGCTTCCGATCGCTCGGGCATCTCGAGAAAGCCGAATCCCTTGGACTGGCCGGTCATCTTGTCCTTGATGATGGTGCACGAGGTGACCTGTCCGAACTCCTCGAACACCTCGCGCAGCGCGTCTTCGGTGAGCCGATAGGAGAGGTTGCCGACGTAGAGGTTCATGTCTGTCGCAGAGTACCAGATGGGATAACGTCGCGCCGTGATCCTGGCGGGCCGCAAGGCGGTGGTGACGGGGGGCGGGCGTGGCATCGGCGCCGCGATCGGGCGGGCGCTGGCGGCCGAGGGGGCGGCGGTGCTCCTCGCGGCGCGCACCACGGCGGACGTCGAGCGTCTGGCGGAAGAGCTGCGCGGCGGCGGCGCCGAGGCCTGGGGGATCGCCTGCGATGTCGCCGACCCCGAGCAGGTGCGCGCCCTGGCCGCGGCGGCGCGCGAGCGCTTCGGCCACGCCGACGTGCTGGTCAACAACGCCGGCATCGCCACCTCGGCGCCGCTGCGCTCGATCACCCTCGAGACCTGGAACCGCGTCTTCGCGGTCAACGCCACCGGCACCTTCCTCTGCACCCAGGCGCTGCTGCCCGGCATGCTGGAGCGGGGTTGGGGGCGGATCGTCAGCGTCGCCTCGGTCGCCGGCCGCACCGCGGCGGCCTACATCTCCGCTTACGCCGCCTCGAAGCACGCGGTCGTCGGCTTCACCCGCGCGGTGGCCGCCGAGGTGGCGGCCTCCGGCGTCACCGTCAACGCCGTCTGCCCCGGCTACGTCGACACCGGCATGACCGAGGAGTCGGTCGAACGGATCGCCGCCAAGACCGGGCGCTCGCGCGAGGAGGCGTTGGAGGGGCTGCGCCGCCAGTCGCCGCAGCGGCGCCTGATGGAGCCCGAGGAGGTGGCTTACCTGGTGGTCGCGCTTTGCGACGAGCGGGCGCGCGGCGTCAACGGCCAGGCGATCGTGCTCGATGGCGGGGCGCTCCTGGCGTGAGCGGGCGCTTCCTCGAGCCCGTCCTGCCGGAGGGATTCCCGGCGCCCAGCGGCTTCTCGCACGGCCTGCTCGCGCCGGCCGGCGCGCGGCTCCTCTTCGTTGCCGGGCAGATCGCCTGGGACGGCGAGCGCCGCCTGGTCTCCGGCGGCTTCGCCGAGCAGTTCCGCCGCGCGCTCGAGAACGTCGTCGCGGTGGTGCGGACCGCGGGGGGCGGGCCCGAGCACCTGGCGCGGCTCACCCTCTTCGTCACCGACCGCGGAGAGTACCTCGCGGCGCTGCCGGCCGTCGGCACCGCCTACCGCGCGGTCATGGGGCGCCATTACCCGACGATGTCGCTGCTCGAGGTGCAGGGTCTCCTCGAGCCGGGCGCCAAGGTGGAGATCGAGGGGACGGCGATGCTCCCGGCCTGACCCATGGCGATCGCGCCACAGAGCTTCCGCTACGCGCTCGACGCGGCGACCGGCGTCGCCACCGTCACCCTCGACCGCCCCGACCGCCTCAACGCCCTCACCTTCGCGGTCTACGAGGAGCTGACCGCGACCTTCACGGCGCTCGACGCCGAGCCCGGCGTGCGCGCCGTCGTCCTGACTGGCAGCGGCCGCGCCTTCTGCTCGGGGGGCGACGTCGAGGAGATCATCGGCGCGCTGTTCGCCCGCGACTACCAGGGCCTCCTCGACTTCACCCGCACCACCGGCGCGCTGGTTCTCGCCATCCTGCGCTGCCGCCGGCCGGTCGTGGCGGCGCTCAACGGCCTCGTCGCCGGCGCCGGCGCGGTGATCGCCTCGGCCTGCGACCTGCGCGTCGCCGGCGAGAGCGCCAAGATCGCCTTCCTCTTCACCAAGGTCGGGCTCTCGGGGGCCGACATGGGCGCCTCCTGGCTGCTGCCGCGCCTCGTCGGCCAGGGGCGCGCGGCGGAGATCCTGTTGCTCGGCGACTTCGTGCCGGCGCGCGAGGCGGAGCGGATCGGCCTCTACAACCGGGTGGTGGCGGACGAGCGGGTGCTCGCCGAGGCGACGGCGCTCGCGGGGCGGCTGGCGCGCGGCCCGGCCTTCGGCCTCGAGGTGACGAAGCGGCTGCTGCTGCGCGAGGCGGCGATGGACGTCGAGTCGGCGATGGCCGCCGAGACCGAGATCCAGGCCGCCTGCATGCTCCACCCCGACTTCCGCGAGGCGTACGAGGCGTTCCGCGCCAAGCGCGAGCCCAGGTTCCGGTAGGAGCCGGTGCCCGACCTGGCACTGCTGCGGCCCTTCCTCGACGACGACCACGTCGTCCTGGCGGAGAGGGCGGCGGAGTTCGCTTCGCGCGCCATCGCCCCTCTGCCCGCACCCGAAGACGACGCTGCCGGGCGCCGCCAGGCGCGCGAGCTGCTCGCGCTGCTCGGCGCGAACGGCTGGCTGGGCCACGCCGTCCCCGCCGCCGCCGAGGGCGAATCTCCCTACCCCGACCTCCGCGCCTGCTGCCTGCTGCGCGAGACCCTCGCCGCCGCCTCGCCGCTGGCCGACGCCGTCTTCGCCCTCCAGGCCCTGGGGTCGCTGCCGGTCGCGCTGGGCGGCGCGGAGCCGCTGCGCCGCCGCTGGCTGCCGGAGGCGGCCGCCGGGCGCGCCATGGCGGCCTTCGCGATGACCGAGGCCGAGGCCGGCTCGGACGTGGCGGCCCTCGCCACCACCGCCCGCCGCGACGGCGGCGATTACCTCCTCGACGGCCGCAAGGTGCTGATCTCGAACGCCGGCATCGCCAACTTCTACTGTGTCTTCGCCGCCACCGACCGCGCGGCCGGCGCCCGCGGCCTCTCCTGCTTCCTGGTCGAAGCGGGGACGCCCGGGCTCCGCTTCGCCGGCCCGCAGGTGCTTTCGGCGCCGCACCCGCTCGGCGAGATCGAGCTCGACGGGTGCCGCGTGCCGGCGGCGCAGCGCCTCGGAGCGGAGGGGGAGGGGTTCAAGCTCGGCATGCGCACGCTCGACCGGCTGCGCCCGACGGTGGCGGCCGCCGCCTGCGGCATGGCGGAGCGGGCGCTCGCCGAGGCGGTGGCGCACGCGCGGCGGCGGCGGCAGTTCGGCAAGGCGCTCGCCGAATTCCAACTCGTGCAGGAGAAGCTCGCCCGATCGGCGGTGGACCTGGCGGCGGCGCGCCTCCTGGTCTATCGCGCCGCCTGGGAAGGGGACGGCGGCGCGGAGCGGCTCACCCTGCCGGCGGCGATGGCCAAGGCCTTTGCCACCGAGGCGGCGCAGCGCATCGTCGACGACGCGCTGCAGGTGCTCGGCGGCCGCGGCCTGCTCGCCGACCACCCGGTCGAGCGCCTCTACCGCGCCGTCCGCGCCCTCCGCGTCTACGAGGGCACGACCGAGATCCAGCACCTGATCGTCGCCCGCGAGCTGCTCCGCCCAGCCGACTGAGCCCGGCAACACCGCGCTGTACACTGGCCGCATGTGGAAGCCGCCCGAGCGGATCCGGCACGAGCTGCCGGCGGGCGGCTGGCCGACCGCCGAGGAAGCGGCGGCCTCGCTCTGGTTCTCCCCCCTCCGGGTCGGCTCCGTGACCCTCGCCGAGCGCACCTGGGTGCCGGCGATGGTCCCCTGGCGGGCCACCGACGACGGCTTCGTCACCGACGAGGTGCTGGCCTGGTACGAACGCTTCGCCGCCGGGCAGCCGGGGGCGCTGGTGGTCGAGGCGACCGGCATCCGCGACATCCCGAGCGGGCCGCTGCTGCGCATCGGCCACGACCGCTTCCTTCCCGGCCTGCGCGAGCTGGTCGAGACAGTCCGCCGCGCCAGCGGCGGCCGCACCCGCCTCTTCATCCAGGTCATCGACTTCCTGGCGATCAAGCGGCGCCCCGAGCCCGAGACCTATTTCCGCCGGTACCTCCAGGTCAGCGACCGCCACCGCGCCTTCCTCGGCGCCGAGGATCTCTCGGAGCTCGAAGTGCGCGAGCGCCTCCTCGCCCTCCCGGGCGAGGAGCTCGAGCGCGCCCTGACCGCGCGCGAGCTCGAGGACCTCCGCTACGGCTTCCGGGAGCGGGTCACCGACATGGACCGCCCGCACGTCCGCGACCTGCCGCGCGTCCTCCCCGACCTCTTCGCCGATGCCGCCGGGCGGGCGCGCGCGGCCGGCTTCGACGGTGTCGAGCTGCACTACGCCCACGCCTACACGATGGCCAGCTTCCTCTCGGCCCTCAACGACCGCCCCGACGGCTACGGCGGCCCGCGCGAGAACCGCGTCCGCCTGCCGCTCGAGGTCTTCCGCCGGGTGCGCGAGCGGGTGGGGGAGGACTACACCGTCGGCTGCCGCTATCTCTCGGACGACTGTCTCGAAAACGGCAACACGGTCGCGGACGCGGTCTACTTCGGCGTCGAGCTGGCGCGCGCCGGCATGGACTTCCTGTCGCTCTCTCGCGGCGGCAAGTTCGAGGACGCCAAGCAGCCCAAGGTCGGCTGGGCCGCCTATCCCTACACCGGCCCCTCCGGCTACGAGTGCATGCCGACCGCGATCTCCGACGCCCGCGGCCCCTTCGGCCGCGGCGTCCCGGCGTCGGCGGCGATCCGCGCCGCCGTCCGCGCCGCGGGCTGCACCACACCGGTCATCGTCGCCGGCGGCATCTGCGGCTTCGCGCAGGCCGAGGAGATCCTGCGCCGCGGCGAGGCCGACGCCGTCGCCGCCGCGCGGCAGAGCCTCGCCGACCCCGACTGGTACCGGAAGGTGCGGCTGGGCCGGGGCGAGGAGGTCCGCCGCTGCGTCTACTCGAACTACTGCGAGGGGCTCGACCAGAAGCACAAGCAGGTGACCTGCCAGCTCTGGGACCGCCTCGAGCTCGACGAGCCGGGCGTCCGCCTGACCCGCGACGGCCGGCGCCGCCTGACGCCGCCCACCTGGGAGCCGGCGTGAGGATCCTCGTCGTCGGCGGCGGACCGGCCGGGCTCTACTTCGCGCTGCTGATGAAGCGGCGCGACCCGCGCCACGAGGTCACGGTCCTCGAGCGCAACCCGCGCGACACCACCTTCGGCTGGGGCGTCGTCTTCTCCGAGCAGACCCTCTCCTACCTCGCCGACCCCGACCCGCCGACCTTTCGCGCGCTCGACGCCCGTCTCGCCCGCTGGGACAACGTCGACATCGTCCACCGCGGCGAGAAGGTGACGATCCGCGGCAACCGCTTCTCAGGCATCCCGCGGCTGGAGCTCCTCGACGTCCTCCAGCGCCGCTGCGAGGAGCTGGGTGTCGACCTCCGTTTCGCGCGCCCCATCGCGCCGGACGAGGAGCTGCCGCCGGCCGACCTCGTGGTCGGCGCCGACGGCGTGCGCAGCGTCGTCCGCGAGCGCTTCGCCGCGGCCTTCGGCCCCGCCTTCGACGTGCGCCGCAACCGCTACATCTGGCTCGGCACCCCGCGCCTCTTCCACGGCCTGACGCTCACCTTCCGCGCCCACGCCGACGGCCTCTTCATCGCCCACTCCTACAAGTACGGCCGCGACCGCAGCACCTTCATCGTCGAGTGCGACCCGGAGAGCTGGCGGAGGGCGGGGCTGGGCGAGATGGACGAGGAGGAGGGGCTGCGCTACCTCGAGCGGCTCTTCGCCGACGACCTCGCGGGGGCGCCGCTCCTCTCGAACGCCTCGCGCTGGCTGCAGTTCGCCACCCTGCGCAACCGGCGCTGGAGCCACGGCAACGTCGTCCTCCTCGGCGACGCCCTCCACACCGCCCATTTCTCGATCGGCTCGGGGACCAAGCTGGCGCTCGAGGACGCCATCGCCCTGGCCGGCGCCCTCGACCAGCACTCCGAGCTCCCCGCCGCCCTCGCCGCCTTCGAGCGCTCCCGCCGCCCCCACGTCGAGCGCTACCAGTCCGCCGCCGAGGCCAGCGCCGCCTGGTTCGAGGGCGCCGCGGCCGACCTCCACCTCGATCCCCTCGCCTTCGCCTACCGCGCCATGGTGCGCAGCGAGCGGCTCGGCCACGCCAACCTCAAGCGGCGCGACCCGGAGTTCGTGGCGGCGTACGAGCGGTCCCTGGAGGCGGCGCAGCCGCCGGCGAGCTAGGCGCGGACCGCCGCGGGTTCCAAGGCTTCCGCGGCGGGCCGCACCGGCCGGAAGGCGCGGATCTGCTCCCAGCAGCGGTCGAGCTCGTCGCCGAGGACGACGACCAGGTCGCCGGGGGCCGCGATCTCGAGGCCGCGCCGGGTCCCTTCCTCCTCGCTGAAGAACCCGGGCTCGATCCGGTCTTCCGGGAAGCCGGCCGCGAGGAGGCCGGCGCGCAGGAGGTCCGCCGTCTCGCCGGGGGCGCGGTCGCGGAGGTCGTCGTCTTCGCGCAGGACGACCCGGTCGAAAGCCGGCGCGGCGGCCGCGCCGGTGGCGCGGATGTCCTCGTCGCGGCGATCGCCGGG
This sequence comes from Thermoanaerobaculia bacterium, assembly GCA_036277075.1. Lineage (GTDB taxonomy): Bacteria > Acidobacteriota > Thermoanaerobaculia > Multivoradales > UBA5704 > DASUNQ01. The sequence continues at coordinate 6,014 of DASUNQ010000124.1, read as the reverse complement.
GGCGGCGAGGACGCCGATGCGCCGCCCCTCGACCGGCAGGGCGCGGAGGGCGCCGGCGAGGGCCTCCACGGCCGGGGCGTTGTGGGCGTAGTCGAGGAGGACCTGGAAGGGGAGCCCCTCGTCGTAGAGGTTGAGCCGGCCGGGCGTGCGCTCGAACTCGCAGGCGAAGGTGCGCAGGCCCTGGCGGACGGTCTCGACGCCGACGCCCAGGCAGTGGGCGATGGCGGCGGCGAACATGGCGTTCTGGACGTTGAAGAGCGCGCAGCCGTCGAGGGTGGCGGGGACCTCCCGGGCGGCGAGGAGCGGCACGCGCTGATCCCCTTCGTAGAGGACGATCTCGGGCCCTTGCCGCGCCGGCTCCAAGACCACCGCCTTGCGGCGTAGCCGCAGGTGGTCGCGCAGGCGCGGGTTGTGGGGCTCGACCGAGATCAGGACCGGCTCGCCCGGGCTGTGCTCGGCCATCGCCGCCACCCGCTCGTCGTCGGCGTTCAAGACGCACCAGTCGCGCGCCACCTCGACGACCAGCCGTTTGACCAGCGCCAGCTCGTCGAGCGTGTCCACGCCGCCGAGGCCGAGGTGGTCGGCGGCGACGTTGAGCACCGCGCCGACGCTGCACTTGCGGAAGCCGAGACCGGCGCGGAGGATGCCGCCGCGCGCCGTCTCCAGCACCGCCGCGTCGACTTGCGGGTCGGAGAGGACGAGGCGGGCGGCCTGCGGACCGGTCCAGTCCCCCGGCACGGTGAGCCGGCCGCCGACGTGGACGCCGTCGGTGGTCGCCATGCCGACGGTGTAGCCGGCGAGCTGGAGGACGTGGCCGACCATGCGCGTCGTCGTGGTCTTGCCGTTGGTGCCGGTGATCGCCGCGATCGGGATGCGGGCCGTCCTGCCGCGGGGGAAGAGCATGTCGATGACCGGGCCGGCGACGTCGCGCGGCGTCCCCTCGCTCGGGGCCACGTGCATGCGGAAGCCGGGTCCGGCGTTGACCTCGACGATGGCGCCCCCGGCCTCGCGCCAGCTCCGCGCGACGTCGGGCGAGAGGAAGTCGACGCCGCCGACGTCGAGGCCGACCGCCTGGACCGCGCGCACCGCCATCTCCCGGTTGTCGGGGTGGATCTCGTCGCTGCGGTCGATGGCGGTGCCGCCGGTCGAGAGGTTGCCGGTCGACCGCAGGGGGAAGACATGACCCGCCGGCAGCACCGACTCGCGCGTCAGGCGGGCCTGGGCGAGGAGCCGCTCGGCCTGCTCGTCGAGCTCGATCCGGGTCAGCACCTTGGCGTGCCCCCAGCCGCGCCGCGGGTCGGCGTTGACCTGCTCGACCAGCTCGGTGACGGTCGAGCGGCCGTCGCCGACGACGTGGCCGGGGACCCGCTCCGCCGCCGCTACGACGCGGCCGTCGACGACGAGGATGCGGTAGTCCCGCCCCTTGGCGCAGCTCTCGACGACGGCCGCTCGCGACCGCTCGAGCGCCCGCGCGCAGGCGGCGCGCACGGCCTCGGCGTAGGAGAGGCCGATCGCCACGGCGTGGCCGTGATGGCCGTCGAACGGCTTGACGACGACCGGGTAGCCGATCCGCTCGGCGGCCGCGACCGCCTCCTCGGGGCTCGCGGCCAGCTCCTGGCGCGGCACCGGCAGGCCGAGGCCGCCGAGGATCTCGTTGGTCAGATGCTTGTCGGCGGCGATCTCGACCGCCATGTAGCTGGTGCGTCCGGTGACCGAAGCCTCGATCCGTTGCTGGTGGCGCCCGTGGCCGAGCTGGAGCATGGCGCCGTCGTTCAAGCGCAGCCAGGGGATGTCGCGCTCCTCGGCGGCGCGCACCAGCGCGGCGGTCGTGGGGCCGAAGGCGTTCTCCTCGGCCAGGCGGCAGAGCCCCGCGAGCTCGTGCGCGAGGTCGAACGGCCCGGGCAGGTGCGCCTCGCGCTCCGGCGGCAGGAGATGGCGCAAGAGACGGAGGGCCACCTCCGCGGCGGCGTGCCCCAGCTCCTCTCGCCGATAGCTGTAGACGACGTGGTACTGCCCGCGCGGCAGGCCCTTGCTGCGCGTCTTGCCGAAGGTGACGGGGGTGCCGGCGAGACACTGGAGCTCGAGTGCAACGTGCTCGAGGACGTGCCCGAGCCAGGTCCCCTCACCCTCGCTCAGCCGGCGCACGAAGCCGCCCGGCGCGTCGTAGGAGCAGGTGTGCTCGGCGAGCGTCGGGATCAGCTCGACGAGTCGCTCGGCGAGCCGCGGCAGGCGCCCGGTGGGAAATTCTTCTAGCTCGCCGAGGTCGAGGCGCAGCCGGATCACCGGCCAGAGCGCGTAGAGGTTCGCGCCACGGTAGGTGCGCGTCTCGAGGATCTGCATTGCGGGGGGCCTCGCCGGTGGCGAGGTGAGGGTAGCACGCGGCGTGCCACGCGCGCCGCGCGTCTAGCCGACGTAGTCTTCGGCGAGCAGCGACTCGGCGGGGGTCTCGGTCTCGGACTCGATCTCGCGCTCGGGCACCACCGCCGGCGGCGCGGCGACGCGGCGGCGGAGGTCGAAGCGGCAGCCGGCGGTGAGGACGTGGAGCCGCAGCCCCAGCATCGCCACCGGCTGCCCCTTGGCCACTGCGTGACTGTCGGTGAAGTGCAGGCCGCCGCCGTCGACCACCGTCACCGCCCCCGACCCCAGCACCCGCAGCGTGCCGTCCGGCTCGACCACCGCGGCGGTGTCCTCGTCGATGCCCAGCCCGAGCGGCGCCGGGTTGTAGGAGAGGGCGGTCAGCAGGCGCCCGAGGCGGTCGCGGCGGCGGAAGTGCTGGTCGATCACCAGGTCGGGAGCCAGCCCCAGGCCGGGGGCGAGGTGGACGAGCCGCCGGCGTGGCGTGCCCCCCCCTTCGCCCAGGGCGATCATGTGAGTCGAGAGCAGCGAGGCGCCGGCGCTCGTCCCCGCCACCACCAGCCCCTCGCGATGGCGGCGGTGGATGGTGGCGGCCAGACCCGTGCCGCCGAGCACCGAGGAGAGGCGGAGCTGATTGCCGCCGGTGATGAAGAGGCCGGTCGCGGGCTCCAGGATGTCGAAGACCTCGGGGTCGGCCGCGAGGGCGTCCTCGCGGGTGAGGATCTTGAGCAGCTCGACCGTGGCGTTGGGCTGGATCTCGTAGAAGAGCTCGTTGTAGCGCTCGCCGGTCTCGGCCACCTCGGAGGCGGTGGCGAGGACGAGGATGTGGGCCTCGGGACCGCCCGCCGCCTCGACGAAGAAGCGCAGGATGGCGCGCTCGCGGGTCTTGTCCTCGGCGCCGCCGATGGCGATCAGGAGTCCGGGAGTCAAGGCGGCGCGGATGCTAGCATCGCCGGGAGGAGGGAGCCCATGCACCGTCTTTGCCGAAACTTCGCTCTGCCCTGCCTGCTCGCCGCCGCCCTCGCCTGCGGCGCCGCGGAGCGGCCGGGCGAGGAGACCACCGCGCGCACCGGCGGCACCGATCCCGGCGACGAGGTCGAGGCCGTCGAGGCGGTCCGCGAGCAGTACGTGGCGGCGCTCAACGCCGAGGACCTCCAGCGCCTGGCGGGCTTCTGGACCGAGGACGTGGCGCTGATGCCGCCGTCACAGCCGGTGGTCGAGGGAACGACCGCCGCGAGCGGCCTCTACACCGCCATGTTCCGCCAGTTCGACGTGCAGATCGTGGTGACCTCGGAGGAGTCCGGGGCGGCCGGCGACTGGGCCTTCGACCGCGGCTCTTACACCCTGAACCTCACCTCCCGCGCGGCGCCGGAGAGCGCCACCGGCCGGCCGCCGCAGACCGGCGCCCCCGCCGCGACCTCCGCGATCCTCGCCGAGGACGGCAAGTACGTCGTGCTGCTGCGGCGCGACGCCGGCGGCGGCTGGAAGGTGGCGCGGCACATCTGGAACACCGACGCGCCGGCCCCTGGCGGCAGCGGCGCCGCCGGCGCCGACCAGGCGGGCGGCGCCGGCGCTCCGCGCTAGCGCTCCCTGGCGCCTAACGAGGCCCGGCGCCGCGGCGGCGGCCGTGCCGCTGCTCCTTCAGGGTCGCGAGCTTGGCCGCCTGCTCCGGGGTGAGCAGCGCGGTGAAGTCGGTCTCGAACTCCTCGTGGGCAACGCGCATCGCCTCGCGCATGCGCTCGTGGAGCTGCGCCGCCGAGGCCTTCTGCGCCTCGCTCAGACCGAGCTCCTCGCTCAGGCGGTCGAGGTGGGCGCCGCGGTGGCGGAATCCTTCGTGGCCCGCGCCGGCCTGCGCCGCGCCGACGGCGGCGAGCAGCAGGACGGCGGCGATCAGGGGGAAGAGGGTGCGCTTCATGTCGGTCTCTCCTTTCGCCCTCCAGGGTAGGCCCCGCCGCGGCGGCGGTCTTCAAGGCGGCGCAAGGCTTCTGTAAAAGATGTAAGCCTCAGCCCACGAACTTGTAGCCCAGGCGGTGGACGGTGACGATGTGCTGCGGCCGCGAGGGGTTGGGCTCCACCTTCTGCCGCAGCGAGGCGACGTGCACGTCCACGGTGCGGGTCTGGGCCGCGGCGTCGTAGCCCCAGACGCGGTCGAGCAGCTCGTCGCGCGCGAGCACCTGGCCGCGGTTCTCGACGAAGTAGCGGAGCAGCTTGTACTCGAGCGCCGAGAGCGCCAGCGGCCGGCCGCCGCGGCTCACCTCGGCGCGGCGGAAGTCGACCTGCACGTCGCCGAAGGCGTAGGCCCCCACCGCCGCCGCGATCGGCGTCCGCGCCCGCCGCAGCAGCGCCTCGACGCGGGCGAGCAGCTCCAGCATGTCGAACGGCTTGGTCAGGTAGTCGTCGGCGCCGAGCTTGAGCCCGACGACGCGGTCGACCACCTGGGCCCGCGCGGTGAGCATCAGGACCGGCACCTGGAGCCCGAGCTGCCGCAGGTCGCGGCAGACGTCGAAGCCGTTGCGCCCGGGGAGCATGACGTCGAGGACGACGACGTCGAAGCGCCCCTCGGCCGCCCGCGCCACGGCCTCCTCGCCGTCGCCGCAGGTCTCCACCCGGTAGCCCTCCGCGACCAGGCGGTCGGTCAAGGTGACGACCAGGCTCGGCTCGTCCTCGACGAGGAGGATGCGCGGCGCCGCCGCCGGCGCGGAGCTCATGCGTGGACCGGCAGGCGGAGCGCGAAGGCGCTCCCCCGCCCCGACGCCGCCGGCGCGACGCTCACCCGCCCACCCTGCGCCTCGACCACCTGGCGGACGAGGCTCAGCCCGAGCCCGCTGCCGGCGACCGGCCCGGCGGCGGCGCGGCCGCGAAAGAAGGGCTCGAAGAGGCGCGGCCGGTCCTCGGGGCGGACGCCGGGACCGTGGTCCTCGACGGTCAGCGTCACCCAGCCGCCGGCGGCGCGCGCCCGCAGGCCGAGCCAGCGGCCCGCGGCGGCGTGCTTGACCGCGTTGTCCACCAGGTTCTGCACCGCCATGCGCAGGGCGCCGCGGTCGGCGCGCACCGGCGGCAGGTCGGCCGGCACGTCCTCCTCGACGGCGAAGCCCTTCTCCTGGAGCGCCCAGCGGCTGGCGGCGAGCGCCTCGCCCACCACCTCGGCGAGCGCCACCGGCTCGGGGCGGTAGACCCGGCCCCCCGATTGGATGCCGGCCAGCTCGAGCGCCTCGGCGACCAGGGTCGAGAGGCGGCTCCCCTCGCGCTCGATCAGCGTGCCGTAGCGCCGCACCTGGTCGGGGTCGGCGGCGACGCCGTCCGCCAGGTTCTGCGCCGCCGCGCGGATCGCGGCGAGCGGCGTGTTGAGGTCGTGCGTGACGCCGGCGACGAGCTCCATCCGCTGCCGGGCGAGGCGGCGCGCCCGCTGCGCGGCGAGCGCCATGACGGCCAGGCTGGCGGCGAGCAGCAGCAGCACCGCGGCGGAGAGCGCCAGGTTGCGGCGCCGCGCCCGCGCCACCGCCGCCTCGAGCGAGCCGGCGCGGTGGGTGACCACGACCCGCCAGGGGCTCGCGCCCTGGCCGTGGAGGTGGACGCCGCGGCCCGGCGGCCCGCGGTGCGGCCGGCGCGCGGCGAGCAGCGGCGCCGAGACCTCGCCCGGCAGGTAGCGGGAGGCGGGG
>DASUNQ010000123.1:0-4656 GCA_036277075.1 Thermoanaerobaculia bacterium | reverse complement strand
GCCGGCGCGAGCCACGTGCGGCGCGCGCCGGTCCCCGGCGGGGGCGCCATCGAGCTCGGCGGCATCGCCTTCTCGGCCAACCAGCCGGTCGCGCTGCTGAACGGCCGGGTCGTCGGCGTCGGCGAGGTGGTCGAGGGCTTCACCGTGATCGCCATCGAGCCCCGGCGGGTGGAGCTGCGCGGCCACGGCACGACGGTCTTCCTGACCCTCGACTAGCGGCGCCCGGCGACCGCTGAAATGCGCCGCCGCCCGCTCCTGTTCTCAGGGACGGATCGGCCCCCGCTCCAACCCGCATGGACTGTCATCGCCAGCGCTTCGCCGAGCTCGTGCTCCGGCCCGACCCCGAGATCGACCTCGGCGAGGCGGCGCTGCTGATCGCGGCGGAAGGGTGCCCGGGGCTCGACGTCGACGGCTGGCTCGCCCGCCTCGACGAGCTGGGCGACACGCTCCGCCCGCGCCTGGCCGGCGTCGCCTGCGAGTTCGCGCGGCTGTCCGCGCTCCTCGACTACGTCTACGGCGATCTCGGCCTGCGCGGCAACACGCACGAGTACTACGACCCGCGGAACAGCTTCCTCAACGAGGTCCTCGAGCGGCGGCTCGGCATCCCCATCACCCTGGGCCTGGCCTGCATGGAGCTCGGGCGGCGCGTCGGCGTTCCCCTCGCGGGCGTCGGCTTCCCCGGCCACTTCCTGCTCCGCCACGCGCGCCACCCGCAGGTCGTGCTCGACCCCTTCGACGGCGGCCGCTTCCTGACCCTGGACGACTGCGCCGAGCTGCTGGAGCGCGTGAGCGGCGGCACCGCCGCCTTCCATCCGCGCCTGCTCCGCCCCCTCGGCCCGCGCCAGATCCTCCTCCGCATGCTCTGCAACCTGCGTGGGATCTACGCCATCCGCGGCGCGGCGCGGCCGCTCCTGACCGTTCTCGACCGCCTGGACCTGCTCTGTCCCGACGGGGCCGAGCCCGGCGGTGAGCGCGGAACGCTGCACCCCGGCGCCGTCAACTAGCCGCCGCTCGCCGCCGCCGCGCTCTGCGGCTGGACATCCGCCCCCGCGGCGCGCAGAGTTGCGGGTCGAGCCGCGATGCCCTCCCTCCCCTCGCGTCTTTCGGCGCTCGCCCTCCTCCTCGCCCTGACGCCGGCCGCCGCGCGCGCGCAGGGGAAGCCGGACTGGACCTTCAGCCTGGCGCAGGGGGAGGCGTTGCCGTCGAGCGTGGTGGTGCGGAACCGCTGCCTCGACCCGCACGACTTCCGGGTGTCCGCGCCCGGGACGCCCTGGGCGACGCTGGACCGGCCGGCCGAGCGGCTGCGGGTCGCGCCGCGCTCGTCGATCGAGCTGGAGGTGCGCTTCGACACCGCCGGGCTCGCGCCCGGCCTCCACCGCGGCGAGCTGCTCGTCGAGTGCCTGACCTGCCGCCGCGAGCAGAGGTTCCTCGAAGAGGAAGAAGAGGGCGTCACGGTGCGCAACTGCCAGAGCGAGCCCCAGCGCTTCCCGGTCGCGATGACGGTCGTCGCCGCGGCGGCGCCCGCGGCGGCGACCTCGCCGGCGCCTCCCCGGCGCGCCGCGAGCGAGGTGCGCAACATCGAGACCGCGATGCGGGACCGCATGGGCGCCGCCTTGCGGCGGCTGGCGGAGAAGCGCGGGCTCGCGGTGCTGCCCGAGACGCTGACGGTGCTCTCGCTGCCGGGCGGCGGCCTCGTCGCGGGAGTTCGCGTCGGCACGGATCAGGGGCTCTCGGCGGCGCAGCTCGCCGCCGGCGCGGACACGATGTTCCTGCACCTCGAGCTGGAAGGGACGCCAGCCGGCGAGTACACGCTGGCGGTGCGCCTGCCGGCGGCCGGGAAGCCCACCGCACAGCTCCTCGACGCCGAGGGCGCCGTCGTCCGCGAGCTGCCCGTGTCCAGCGAGCGGCTGGACGACGGGTGCAGCCTCTACGCCGCCCAGCTCGCGCCGCAGCTCGAAGTGCCGGTCTGGTGCGTCTCGGCGCCGGCGCCGGCCGGCGATCGCCCCGCCGGCAAGCTCTGGCGCGGCTGGCCCCTCCACTGCCTCCCTTCACCCGGCCCGACCGCCTCCTGAAACCTCGCCTCGCTCAGTGCCGGTGCGGCGGCTGCCCCTCGCCCGGCGGCCGCTGCTGTGCCTTCTTCCGCTCCAGCAGCTCCCAGGGGTCGATCCCCTCGACCACGCCGCGCCCCTCGAGCCAGGCCTCGGTGCACTCGCCGCAGCAGGGACCGTTCTCGGCCACGGCCTCGCGGCAGTGGCACTCGCCGTACTCGAGGAGGCACTGGTTGCAGGCCGGCTCGACGCAGCAGGCGTACTTCCCCTCGGCGTGGAGCGCCCGCTTGACCGCCTCGACCTCGCCGCGCACGGCGGCGAGCCGGCCGTCCTCCGGCGCCGTCGCCGCGTGGGCGTGCGCTTCGACGCGCGCCGGGGCGGGCGCGTGCTGGTGGCGGTAGGCGGCGCAGGCGGTGGCGGCGGCCGCCGCCAGCAGGGCGAGAGCGGCGGCGAGAGCGGGCGAAGGGCGGCGCTGGGACATCGAAGCCTCCGGCGGTCAGAAGGTGAAGTCGCGGACCAGGTTGAAGCCGAGACGGACGTCGTCCTCCGCGTATCCGGCCGGGAAGTCGCCGCCGAGCATGAGGTCCACGGTCGTGGCGCGCGAGTTGCCGAGCACCACTTCGAAGACGTGCAGCCCGACGCTCTTCGACAGCGCCGCGTGCCACGCGGCGACGCTGCCCTCGAGGTCGCGGTTCTCCGGCACCACCTCGAGCTCGAGCAGGAGCCCGCGCCCGAGCGGCAGCGTCAGCCCGACCGGCACGTTGAAGGCGTCGCGCAGGCGCGGCGTGTCGCCGGCCCACGAGGGGGCGAGGAAGAGGTTGACGCCGCGGGCGAGGCGGCGGGCGAGGAGGAGCTGCGCGAAGGGGCGCGTCGGGTCCTCCACCTCGGCGCGCTCCACGCGGTCCACCCCGGCGCGCAGCGCGATCGAGAGCGGCACCCGCGGCGCCTGCTCGAAGAGCAGGAACTTCCCGGCCAGCTCGAAGTTCTCCTGGAAGGACGAGCGGTAGAGGCCGACCTCGAAGGCGCGGCTCAAGCCGTAGGCCAGGCCGATGCCGGTGTCGGCGGCGCCGTCGAGCCCCCAGAGGTCGGAGGCGCTGCCGTCCTGGACCGTCTGCTGGAAGCGGTGGGTGAAGACGATCTCGAGCCGCCGCGCCCCGGCCGGGAACGGGGTCGGCATGTTGATGACCTGCGCGCCGACGCCGTCGCGCGGCACCGGCTCGTACGGCGAGCCGCCGCTCTCCTGCGCCGACGCCGCGGCGGCCCAGCAGCAGGCCAGCCAGCAGGCGGCCGCAAGCCGGCGCTCAGTCATTCGCGGCCCCCGCACGGATCCAGCCGGCGATCCCCTCGATCTGCTGCGCCGTCAGGAACGGCGGGCCGTCGAGCGGCATGCGGTCGCCGCTGATGTCGGGATCGCCGCGCAGCTTCTTGAGCAGGTAGCTCCGCTCCGGCTCGCCCGGCGCGACGCGCGGCATGGCGGCGCCGAGCGCGGGATGGCCGACGAGCAGCGCGTAGCTCCGCCCCGCCTCGAGCACCAGACCGTTCTGGGCCGTCGCCGCGTCGTGGCACCCGGCCTTGGCGCAGACCGGCGTGAAGATCTCGCCCTGGATCTGCGCGAAGCGCAGAGCGGGGCCGGCGGGCCCCTCCGCCGGCTCGGTCGGGCTCTTCACGGTGCCGCAGGCGGCGGTCGCGAGGAGCGACCAGAGCAGGACGAGGCGTCCCATCGCCTCCGTCTGTCCCCGGGCCGTGGGCGCCGGTTCACCACCGACGACGCGAAACCTTTCCGCCCGCCGCCGGGACTCACGGAGTGAGGCGCTATGCTCGCCGCGATGCCTGGGCACGACGAACGAGCGCTGCTGCAACGGGTAGCGGCGCGGGACAGGAAGGCCTTCGAGGCGCTGTACCACCTCTACTACCGGCGCCTGTTCGGCTACGTTTTCAAGCTGACCCGGCGGCCGGAGCTGGTCGAGGAGGTGGTCAACGACGTGCTCCTCGCGGTCTGGCAGGGAGCGGCGCGCTTCGACGGCCGCTCCCGCCCCTCGACCTGGGTCTTCGGGATCGCCTACCACAAGGCGCTCAAGGCTTTGGCACGGGCGGGCGGCCGGCCGGCGGCGGGCGAGGACGAGCGGGCGGCGCCCGAGCCCGTCGACACCGAGGGGCCGGAGAGCCTGATGGCGCGGCGGGAGCTGCAGAGCACGCTCGGGCGGGCGCTGGCGACGCTGTCGCCGGAGCAGCGGGCGGTGGTGGAGCTCACCTACGTCTACGGCTGCTCGTACCAGGAGATCTCGGACGTGATCGGTTGCCCGGTGAACACGGTGAAGACGCGGATGTTCCACGCCCGCCGGAAGCTGCGCGAGCTGCTGCCGGCGCTGGGGATCGGCAGCCACGCCGGCTGACGGCGCGGGAGGCGGAGACGACGATGGGATTCGACGCGCACACCCACGAGCAGCTCGAGCGGCTCCTCCCCTGGTACGTCAACGGCACGCTGGAGGCCGGCGAGCGCGCGGCGCTGGAGGCCCACCTCGCCGCCTGCGCCCGCTGCCGCGGCGAGGTCGCCCGCGAGGAGGGGCTGGCGGCGGCGCTGCGCGGCGCCGAGGACGTGGCCCCGGCG
>DASUNQ010000122.1:0-7383 GCA_036277075.1 Thermoanaerobaculia bacterium | reverse complement strand
TCTCGGAGGCGGTGGGGACCTCCACCACGCCCTGCGCCGCGGTGAGGAAGTTGAGGACCTGCCCCTGCTCGGCCGGGCTCATGCACTGCAGCGCATTGGGCGGCAGCCCGGCCAGCTCGCTCGCCTTGGCGGCGGCCTCGGCCTTCGACGGCTGCCCGGTCACGAAGTTGAGGATGATGCCGGTCTGCCCCGGCGCCAGTGTCACGCTGTAGCTCCAGAACGGGTTATCGTCGCCGTTGACGAAAGTCACGCCGGCGAGGCCGACCGGCGCTCCCGCCCCGCGCAGCACGTGCCCGAGGCGCGGGTCGGTCGAGATCGTCCCGCCGTAGTCCTGAAAGGTGGTCACCCAGGTGTCGGAGGTCTCCGCGACGGCGTCGCCGTCCGAGCTCGAGACCACGACGGTGTCGCTGTCCGAGCCCAGGTTGTTCGAGGTGATGAGGTTGACCGTCACCGCCGCGCCCCCGGTGTTGGTGAGGATGTTCATCCAGCGCGCGAACTCGCCGTTGCCCGGCACCAAGACCTTGCGCCGCACCGTCAGGCTGCCGACGGTCTGCGGGTTGAGCGCCAGCTGCCGGCCGTTGCACTCGAGGGTGCCGGGGCCGTTGTCATTGTAGATCGTCAGGCCGGGATCGCCGGAGCTGCACGGTCCCAGGCCGCCGGCGGAGCTCAGGCAGAGGCCGTTGTAGCCGTCGAAGGCGTCGGAGAGGGTCGAGGCGGTGACGCCGCCGCCGACCGTCGTCGCCTGCACCGGGCCGATGTAGATGGCCTCGGACGCCGCTCCCGAGGCGGAGCTCGATGTCGTGAAGGAGACATCCGAGTTGAGGAAGAGCTCGAAACCGGAGGCGTCGGCGAGATTGACGCTGCCGACCGCGGGCTCGGCCGCGAAGTGCAAGCCGCCGCGCTCGCCCGCCGCCCGGCTGCCGGCGCGCCGCGGCGCGCGCGGCTTGAGCTTTCCGCCCTCCGTCTTGACGACGATCTGCTTCTCCAGCGTGCGCCGCTCGACCACCGAGACGTCGGCCCGCGCCGCGGCCGCGGCGAGGAGGAGCAGGGTGCAACCGAGGGTGGCTTTGCACATGCCGCGGCTCAACTCCAGGAGAAAGAAGGAGTTGTAGCACGGCCGTGCGATGCGGACTTGGCAATCACTACAATCGCGGCGGATGTTCCGCGCCACCTTTGCCGTCCTCGCCGCGGTCGGAGCCGCGCTCGCCGGCTGCGGCCGGCCGACGCGCCCGAACCTCCTGCTCGTCACCGTCGACACCCTGCGCGCCGACCGCGTCGGCGCCTACGGCTACGCCGCGGCCCGGACGCCGGCGATGGACCGGCTGGCGCGCGAAGGCGTGCGCTGCGCCGACGCCGTCGCCGCGGCGCCGATCACGCTCCCCTCCCACAGCACGCTGCTGACCGGCCTCTGGCCGCCGGCCCACGGGGTGCGCGACAACGGCGCCTACGCCCTCGGCGAGGAGGCGGTGACCCTGGCCGAGCGGCTGCACGGGGCCGGCTGGCGCACGCAGGCGGTGGTCTCGGCGGTGGTGCTCGGCCGCCGCTACAACCTCGACCAGGGGTTCGAGGGCTACGACGACGACCTGTGGGCCGAGGACGAGCCGAAGCTCTTCATGATCCGCGACCGACCCGGCCCGCGCACCGCCGAGCGCGCCGTCGCGTGGCTCGGCAAAGGGCGCGCCGCGGCGCCGCGGCGCCCGTTCTTCCTCTGGGTCCACCTCTTCGACCCGCACCAACCGTACGCCGCGCCGATGGCGGAGCGGCTCCGCTCGCCCAGCCCCTACGACGCCGAGGTCGCCGTCGCCGACCGCGCGGTGGGGCGGATCGTCGAGACGCTGCGCGGCTGGGAGCTCCTCGACGACACGCTCGTCGTCCTGACCGCCGACCACGGCGAGAGCCTCGGCGAGCACGGGGAGAAGACCCACGCCGTCTTCGTCTACGACGCCACGGTGCGAGTGCCGCTCCTGCTGCGCTGGCCGCGCGGCCTGCCGGCCGGGCGGGTCTACGCCGGGCCGGTGCGCGGGGTCGACCTGGTGCCGACGGTCCTCGCCGCCCTCGGGGTGGCGGGCGGCGACTCGACCCAGGGCCGCGATCTCCTGCCGGCGCTCGCCGGCGCGGCGCCGCCGCCGGACCTGCCGCAGTACTCCGAGTCGCTGCTCTCCGAGGTCGGCTTCGGCATGGCGCCGCTCTTCGCCGTCCGCGCCGGCGGGTTCAAGTGGATCCGCGCGCCGCGGCCGGAGCTCTACGACCTCGGACGCGACCCGCGCGAGCTGCGCAACCTCTTCCCGTCCGCCGGCGGCGACCTGCGCCGTCGCGCCCGCGGCCTCGACCGCACCCTCTCCGCCCTCCTCGCGGAGAGCGCGCGGCGCGGCGTCGCCGCGCCGCGCAGCCCGCTCGACCGCGAGACCCTCGAGAACCTCCGGGCGCTCGGCTACCTGGCGCCGGCGGGCGCCCGCCGTGGCCTCGCCGGCATGGACCCGAAGGACGGCATGGCCCTCTACGCCAAGCTCGAGGAGGCGCGCCACCTGGCGCAGCGGGACCACTGGGCCGAGGCCGAGGCGCGCTTGCGCGAGGTCTTGGCGGCCACCCCCGCCAACGTCGCGGCGCGCAACGTGCTGGCGCTCGCCCGCCTGCGCCAGGGCGACGCCGCCGGGGCGCGCGCGGAGTACCTCCGCTCGCTCGCCGACGACCCCGGGCAGGCGCGGGTCCACGTCCTGCTCGGCGCGCTGGCCCTCGCCGAGGGGGACCTCGACGCCGCCGAGCGCCAGTGGCGCCGGGCGCTCCAGATCGCGCCCGGGTTCGTCGAGGCGATGGCGCACCTCGGGATGGCCGCGGCGCTGCGCGGCGACGAGCCCGCGGCCGAGCGCTGGTACCGCCGCGCCCTGGCCGCCGACCCCGCCGCGCCGCAGGTCCACCGGCGCCTCGCGGACCTCCGCTACGAGCGCGGCGAGTGGGCGCCGGCGCTCGCCGGCTACGAACGGACGCTGGCCGCCCAGCCGGACGACTTCGCGGCGACCGTCCAGGCCGGCAACTCGGCGCGGCGCGCCGGCGACCGCGCCGGCGCCCGCCGCTACCTGCTGCGCGCCCGGCGCCTGCGCCCGGACTCCTGGATCCCCGCCTACAACCTCGCCTGCCTGGCGGCGACGGGCGGCGAGAGCGAGCGCGCCCTCGAGCTCCTGGCCGAGAGCGCGCGCAAGGGCCTCCGCCGCCCCGACCTCCTGGCCGAGGACGGCGACCTCGCCGCGCTCCGCCCCCTGCCGGCCTTCCGGCGGCTCCAGGACCGGGTCGCGGCCCGCGCCGCGGCACCCGAATTGCAGTGAACGCGGCGCTCAGGAGGGGGGAGGGAGATACCATGCGCGCCGACGTCTCGCTCTCCTACACCTTGCCCCTCACCGCTGCGCAGACCACCCCCCAGGCGCCGCCCGCCTTCGAGGACGGCGACACCGTCGCCGTCGGCCCGCGCGGCGTGCAGATCGTCGCGCGCTCCGCGCCCGAGGAGCGCGGGCCCGCCCAGGGCGCGCGGCACCACCGCGCCGGCGTGGAGTGCGTTTGCCTCTATTGCGGCGGGCCGCTGCGCCGCGGGAGGGCGCCGGTGCGGGTGGTGCGCGAGGGCTACCGGCTGGAGTGCCGGCTCCCGGCCTGGATCTGCAAGCGCTGCGACGAGCCGTACTTCGAGCCCGGGGAGGTGGCGCGGGTGCGCGATGCGCTGCGCGCCGCCCGCCGGCGCGCGCACGGCCGCGCCTGACCTTGCTGACCCGCGGCGACGTCCGCAATCTCGCGATCATCGCCCACGTCGACCACGGGAAGACCACCCTGGTCGACGCCATGCTCTGGCAGAGCGGCATCTTCCGGGTCAACGAAGCGGTCGCCGAGCGGGTCCTCGACTCGATCGACCTCGAGCGCGAGAAGGGGATCACGATCATGGCCAAGAACACGGCCGTGGTCTACCGCGCGACGCGCATCAACATCGTGGACACGCCCGGGCACGCCGACTTCGGCGGCGAGGTCGAGCGCACCCTCAAGATGGTCGACGGCGTCCTCCTCCTCGTCGACGCCAGCGAGGGCCCGCTGCCGCAGACCCGGTTCGTGCTGCGCAAGGCGCTCGAGGCGGGGCTGCCGCCGATCGTGGTGATCAACAAGATCGACCGCCCCGACGCCCGCCCGGCGCAGGTCCTCGACGAGATCTACGATCTCTTCATCGACCTCGACGCCTCCGAGGAGCAGCTCGACTTCCCCGTCCTCTACGCCAACGCGCGCGCCGGCACCTGCCGCACCGAGCCGGACGCCCCGGACCAGACCCTCGCCCCGCTGTTCGAGGAGATCCTGCGCACCGTGCCGCCGCCGCGCTTCGACCCGGCGGTGCCGCTCCAGATGCTGGTCACGACGCTCGACTACGACGACTACGTCGGGCGGCTGGCGGTCGGGCGGGTGGTCAACGGCCGCCTGCAACGCGCCCAGCCGATCGCCCTCTGCCGCCTCGACGGCACGGTCGTCGCGGCCAAGGCGGCGATCCTCTACGGCTACGACGGGCTCAAGCGGGTCGAGATCGAGGAGGCGGGGCCGGGGGACATCCTGGCCCTCGCCGGCCTCGCCGAGGTCTCGATCGGCGAGACGATCGCCGACCCCGAGGACCCGCGGCCGCTGCCGCCGATCCTCGTCGACGAGCCGACGATCGCCATGGTCTTCGCGATCAACGACTCCCCCTTCTCGGGGCGCGACGGCCGGCATGTCACCTCGCGCAAGCTCAAGGAGCGGCTCGAGAAGGAGACCCTGACCAACGTCTCGATCCGGGTCGAGCCGACGGGCTCCCCCGACGCCTTCCAGGTCTCCGGGCGCGGCGAGCTGCAGCTGGCGATCCTGATTGAGATGATGCGCCGGGAGGGGTACGAGCTGGCGGTGGGCAAGCCCGAGGCGCTGACCCGTCGCGTGGACGGCCGCGTCCTCGAGCCCATGGAGCTGCTCACCGTCGACTGCCCGGAGGACTTCATCGGCGTCGTCACCCAGAAGATGGGGGGCCGCCGCGGGCGGATGATGAAGATGGTGAACCACGGCTCGGGGCGGGTGCGGATGGAGTTCCGCGTCCCCGCGCGCGGGCTGATCGGCTTCCGCGGCGAGTTCCTGACCGACACCAGGGGCACCGGCATCCTGAACCACCTCTTCGACGGCTGGGAGAGCTGGCAGGGGGAGATCGCCGGCCGCGAGACCGGGGCCCTGGTGGCCGACCGCACCGGCCGCGCCACCGCCTACGCCATCGAGCACCTCCAGCCGCGCGGCACCCTCTTCGTCGCCCCCGGCGAGGAGGTCTACGAGGGGATGGTCGTCGGCGAGCACAACCGGGAGAACGACCTCGACGTCAACGTCGTGCGCGAGAAGAAGCTCACCAACATGCGGGCCTCGACCGCCGAGGAGCTGGTGCGGCTGATCCCCCCCCGGCTCTTCAACCTCGAGCAGGCGCTGGAGTTCATCGGCGACGACGAGCTGGTCGAGGCCACCCCCGCGAGCCTGCGCCTGCGCAAGCGGGCCCTCACTGCAAATCTGCGCAAATAGCCCGGCGTCGAAGGATTGGCCCGGGGCTTGCATTTTGGGGCCCTCCCATCTGGCGGCGCGCCGGTCTGACGGCCCCATCGCGGGGCCACCGCGTCGCCCGGTGCAGTCCAACGGTGGGAGGGTGTGCTCCCTCCCCGGAGGTTCTATGAGAAAGCACTTGTGGTTCTTCGCGCTCATCGCGCTCCTGGCCGCGAGCCCCGCAGCCGCGGACAACAGCTTCGGTCTGTTCGGGACCTTCTACGACACCGAGGACGTGGACCAGTCCGTCGGCGGCGGCATCCGCACCCGTCTGGGCTGGCTCGACCTGCGGGCCTCGTTCCTGAACGACCTCACCCGCGACACCGAGCCCGAGCGGCTCGACTTCGAGCTCCAGGCCATCCCGCTCGAGGCCGGCTTGGCGTTCAACTTCCTCGAGGGCGGCGCCTGGTCGCCCTACGCGGGCGGCGGCGCCTCCTACATGATGCTCGACAGTGACGAGGTCGAGATCGACGACGAGGTCGGCTTCTACGCCGTCCTCGGCAGCGACTTCGGCATGCGCGACAACCTCAACTTCATGGTCGAGGCGATCTACCGCAACATGGAGGCGAAGGTGGACCGCGATCCGCGGAACCTCAGCGGCATCGACGACATCACCCTCGAAGAGGAGTCGGCGGTCGAGCTGGGCGGCTTCGGCGTCAACGCCGGCGTCTCCTGGCGGTTCTAGCTTCCGTACCGTCGCAGAACGTTTTCTTTGAACCCGGGCCGCGGCATCCCGCCGCGGCCCTTTCGCTTCTCCGTCAGTCGTAAACCCCGTCGGCGAACCAGTCGCCGCTCGCGCGGTCGCGGAAGATGCGCAGCATCCCCCCCTGCGCCAGCTCGACGTCCCAGTAGTCGCGCTCGGCCGGCGCCTCTTCCCACCACCCGGCTTCGATCCCCCACGGCCCCGCCGCCACGCGCACGCTGCCTTCGAGCCGCGGCCGCCCGGGGCCGCCGTCGTGCGCGACCGGCCGGATCTCGCGTGGGCGGAGGGCGCGGTCCGGCTCCCCGTCCTGGGTGATCACCTCCAGCTCGACCGGCGGGCGGAGCACCCGCACCGCGAGCAGCCCGCGCCCGCGCGGCGGCTCGCGCCGCACCTCGGGCGGCGGCGGCGGCGCGAAGCCGACCAGGGCGCAGCGCTCCGGCAGGTGCCCGTCCACGGGATGCGGCGCGCCGATCCGCCCGGGGCCGAGCAGCGCAAAGAGCCGCCCGAGCGTCGTCGCCAGCTTGTCGGGCGAGAGCGCCGCCGGTCCGAAGAGAGAGAGCTGCGCCTCGCGCGGCCGGTCGGGGAGGGCGAGGAAGCCGAAGCCGACGACCGCCGCGCCGGGCGGGTGCGCCTCGAGCTCCAAGCGGACGAGGGTGAGCAGCGTCTTCGCGTCGCGCGACGGCGCCGGCAGGTCGAGCGCGCGCTCGTGCCAGCCGTCGGGGTCGAGCCGCAGCGCCACCGTCAGGCGGACGCAGGCGAGCCCCGCCATCTCCAGCCGCCGGCACAGCCGCTCGAGCGCCGCCCGCCCGAGGAAGAGGAAGGGCTCCAGCGTGACCAGCGGCCACTCCAGGGTCATCCGCTCCTCGAACTCGGCGGGGGGCTCGCGCGGCACGAGCGGCCGGGGGTCGACGCCGAGCGCCGTGGCGTGGAGCTCGCGCCCGGTCCGTCCCAGCCGGCTCGCCACCCGCGCGGCGGGGAGGCGGGCGAAGTCGCCGATCGAGCGCAGCCCCCAGCGCTCGAGGGTGGCGGCGACGTCGGCCTCGGGCGTCAGGCGGGCGAGCGGCAGCGGCGCGAGGAAGGCGGCCTCCTCGCCGGCGGGGACGACGGTGGGGGAG
>DASUNQ010000121.1:0-2976 GCA_036277075.1 Thermoanaerobaculia bacterium | reverse complement strand
GAGGTACTCGCGGAGCTTGGCGGCGCCGTTGTGGACCGCCGGGCCATGGGCGGGCAGCAGCGTCGCGGGCGCCAGCGCCAGCGCCTTCTCGAGCGAGGCGAGGTAGTCGTCCATGTCCCCCTCCGGCGGGTCGACGACGATCGTCCCGACGCCGGCTACCAGGTCCCCCGCCACCAACGTCCTGCCGTCGGCGTCGAAGAAGCAGAGGTGCCCGCGCGCGTGCCCGGGCGTGTGGACGACGCGCAGCGTGAGCTGCGGCTCGCCGGCGAGTGTCACCTCCTGGCCGTCCTCCAGCAAACCGTCCACCCGCAGCCCGCGCGCCGCCAGCCGCTCGGCGGTCGCCGGGTGGGCGAGGACCGGCACCCCGAACGCGGCGCGCGTCGCCTCGACGCCGCCGACGTGGTCGGGGTGGTGGTGGGTGAGCCAGATCGCGGCCAGCCGCCGCCCCGGCGCGGCGAGCGCCGCCGCCAGCGCGCGGTGGAGGCGGTCGAGCTCCACCGGGTCGCCCGAGCCGGGGTCGATCAGCACCGTCTCGCCGTGCCCGACGAGAAAGGCGTTGGTGGCGGTGGCCGGCGGCAGGGTCGCGGTGCGCAGGGGGAAGGCGAGGAAGCCGGGGCGGAACTCGATGCGGCGGCAGGGTCCCAGGTTCGCCTCGCGCGGGTCGAGGAGGCGCGGCAGGCCGCGCTCGGGGCCGTCCTCGGCCAAGACGCGCAGCAGGTGGAGGACCGGCGGCGCCGCCATCACCTCGCCGCGCCGCCAGCGTGCCAGCGCCGCCGCCGGCTCGATCCACTCGCCGGCCGCCAGCTCCCCCGGCTCGACCTGCGGTTGCACCGCCGCTCCGTACGGCCACTCGGCGAGGAAGAAGCGGTTGTCGAAGCGCAGCGGGCCGAACGGCGGCGTCCGCCAGCGCCCGGCGTAGACCAGGCGCGAGGCGTCGAGGGTGGCGCCGAGCTCCGCGAGGATCTCCGCCATCCCCGCTTCGCCGGCGACCAACCGCCGCCGCGCCGCCGCCAGCCCCGGCTGCGCGACGGCTTCTGGCGGCAGCTCCCGCGCCATCAGCAGGCCGGTCTCCTCGAACAGCTCGCGCAGCGCGCCGGCGAGGAGGCCGGGCACGAGGTCGGGCGGCAGCTCCGGCACGCCGTCGAGCAGGCTCTCGAGAGCGGGGGCGGCGGTGCCCGCGTCGAGCCCGCGCGCCGTGCCGGCCACCTCGAGCCCGGCGTCCTCGCGCGCCAGCGCGCCGCCCACGAAGGCGTGCCAGCCGCCCATGAAGGCCAGCGTCTGGGCGCGCTGGACCCAGAAGACTTCGAGCGCGCCGCCCGCCCCGCGGCGCCAGAGGACGACCCCCGCCGAGGGGCGCGGAGCCCGCGCCGCCGGGGCGCCCGCCGGCCGCGCCGCGAGCGCCCGGTCGTAGAGCGACCCTGCCGCTAAGTCCTCTTCCATGCGCGGTTTCTATCAGCTCGGCGGCGCCGGCGAGCGCCCGTGCCTGTCCCCTTTCCCCGCCGCCGCCTCACTGGAGCATCGGAACCCTCCGGAGGAGGTGGGGATGGGTCGTCTCACGTCGATGCGGGCGTTCGGAGCCATGTGGGGAGGGCAGCTCGTCTCCCTCGTCGGCTCGGGGCTGACCCGCTTCGCGCTCGGCGTCTGGGTCTACCAGCAGACCGGCTCGGCGACCAAGTTCGCCCTCATCGCCCTCTTCGCCTCGCTGCCCGGCCTCCTCTTCGCTCCTTTCCTCGGCGCCCTGGTGGACCGCTGGAACCGGCGCACGGCGATGCTCCTCTCCGACCTCGGCGCCGCCCTCTGCACCGTCGCCATCGCCCTCCTCTACCGCGCCGAGGCCCTCGAGCTCTGGCACATCTACCTCCTCGTCGGCGTGGGCTCGGTCTTCAACCACATCCAGTGGCCCGCCTACACCGCGGCGACCACGCTGCTCGTGCCCAAGCGGCAGTTCGGGCGGGTCAGCGGCATGATGCAGCTCGGCGCCGCCGCCTCCGAGGTCGTGGCGCCGGTCCTGGCCGGCCTGCTGGTCGTTGAGGTCGGCTTGGCCGGCGTCATCTTCATCGACTTCGCGACCTTCCTCATCGCCGCCGTCACGCTCTTCCTGGTGCGCGTGCCCGACCCCGAGACCTCGGTCGAGGGCCGCGCCGCGCGCGGGTCGCTCTGGCGCGAGGCGGCGTCGGGCTGGACCTTCATCCGCGCCCGGCCGGGCCTCGTCGGCCTGCTCCTCTACTTCGCGCTGATGAACCTGATTCTCTCGGTCGGGACGGTGCTGGTGATCCCGATGGTCCTGTCGCTGCCCGGCAGCGACCCCAAGCTCCTCGGCCGCGTCCTCGCGGTGTCGAGCGCCGGCCTCCTCGTCGGCAGCGTCGTGATGACGGTCACCGGCGGGCCGCGACGGCAGATCCACGGCGTCCTCGGCTACGGCTACCTCTTCGGCCTCGCCCTGCTGCTCACCGGCGCCCGTCCGTGGGCGCCGCTCATCGCCGGCGCGTCGTTCCTCAAGATGCTCGGCGTGCCGATCATCAACGGCTCCAGCCAGGCGATCTGGCAGCGCAAGGTGCCGGCCGACCTGCAGGGACGGGTCTTCGCGGTGCGGCGCATGGCCGCGCAGCTTACCGCCCCGCTCGGCTACCTGATCGCCGGCCCGCTGGCCGACCGCGTCTTCGAGCCGCTGCTCGCCCCCGGCGGCGCGCTCGCCGGCAGCGTCGGCCGCCTGATCGGCGTCGGCCCCGGCCGCGGCATGGCGCTCATCTTCATCCTGATGGCGATCCTGCCGCTCGCGGTCTCGACCTGGGGCTACCTCTATCCGCGGCTGCGCAACGTCGAGGCGGAGCTCCCCGACCGGGTGGGGGAGACGCCGCCGGCGGCGCGCGAGGAGCGGGCCCCGTAACCCCGGCCGGACGAGCGGGCCGCGGAGGAGGCGCCGGCCGGCGCCTGACGATGCGCCGGCGCCTCTTCGCCCGCACCCTGCTGCCGCTG
>DASUNQ010000120.1:0-3718 GCA_036277075.1 Thermoanaerobaculia bacterium | reverse complement strand
GCCAGCCGAGCCCGCGCCAGGCCGGGAAGGCGGCATGGGCGAGCTCGACGGCGCGCGCCGCCTCGGCGGCGGTGGCGCGCTGCGCCCGGCCGACCACCACCCGCGTATCCACCGGCGAGCGCAGCTCGCGCTCCCGGCCCTCCGGCGACGGCCCGCCGCCGATCGCGTTGGGGCAGAGCTCGCCGAAGCGGCCCTCGACCGCGGCCGCCGCGGCCTCGAAGGCCGCGTGGGTCTCTTCGGAGCCGCTGATCGTCGTATAGGTGACCTTCCCCGGCTCGCCCATCACGCATCCTCCGCCGCGACCTCGGCGAGCGCCCGCCCGAGACGCGCGCCGATCTCGTCCAGCTCGTCCTCGGCGATCGTGAACGGCGGCGCCACGAGCACCAGGTCGCCGCGCTCGCCGTCGACGTGGCCGCCGTTCGACCAGACCAGGAGCCCATGGTCGCGCGCCCGCGCCGCGACGCGCTCGGCCACTCGGCGCGCGCGGGGCAGCGGCTCCCGGCTCTCCCGGTCGGCGACCAGCTCGACCGCGGCGAAGAGGCCGATCGAGCGCACGTCCCCGACCAGCGGCAGCGCGGCGAGCGGCTGGAGCGCCGCGCGCAACCGGGGCGCGAGCGCCGTGCAGCGCTCGACCAGCCGGTCGCGCTTCAAGACCCGCAGCGCCGCCAGCCCGGCCGCGCAGACGACCGGCGTGTGCGAGTAGGTCTGGGCGTGGACGAAGTTCCCGCTGCCCTGTCGCAGGGTGTCGAGGATGGCATCGGTCGCGACCATTGCCGAGAGCGGAGCGTAACCGCCGGAGAGGCCCTTGCCGAGGACCAGGATGTCCGGCGCCAGGCCGTCGTAGTGGTCGATCGCCAGCCAGCGGCCGGTGCGCCCCATCCCGGTCAGCACCTCGTCGGCGATGAGGAGGACGTCGTGGTCGCGGCAGAGCGCCGCGATCCGCTCGTAATGCGCCGGGTCGGGCACGACCGCGCCGCCGGCGCTGCCGAGGACCGGCTCGAAGAGGAACGCGGCGACGGTCTCCGAGCCCTGCCGTTCCAGCTCGTCGGCGAGCGCCTCGCCGGTGCAGGCCGGAGAGGAGGGATCGCGGTAGGGGTCGGGCGCGGGGACGGACGGCAGGTCGAGGAGGAGCGGCGCGAACGGCCGCCGGTAGGACTCGCGCCCGGAGAGCGCCAGCGCCGCCAGGGTGTTGCCGTGGTACGAGGGGCGGCGGCTGATCACCTTCCACTTCCCCGGCCGCCCGCGCTCCACCCAGACCTGACGGGCGAGCTTGACCGCGGCCTCGACGGCGTCCGAGCCGCTGGTCAGGAAGTAGCTCCAGCGCAGCGGCGGAGGCAGGACCTCGGCGAGCTCGGCCGCCAGCTCCTCGGCCGCCGCGTTGGTGAACTGCACGCCGTTGACGTAGGCGAGGGTGCGCGCCTGCTCGCCGATCGCCCGCGCGATCTCTTCGACGCCGTGGCCGAGGCTCACGGCGTAGGCGCCGCCCACCGCGTCGAGATAGCGGCGGCCGGCGGCGTCCTCGATCCAGCACCCCGCGCCGCGGACGGCGAGCGGCAGCGAGCCGTCGAGGCGGCGGCGGAAGAGGGGGCTGGTCACACCCTCTCCACCATGACGTCGAGTGCGTATTGAGCGAGGGCCTGGAGATCGCCAAGGTCCGACGTGAGCACCGTTCCGCCCGGTTCCGCCAAGGCGACGACCAGCGCATCGACTGCGGAGCCTCGCCGTGCCAGCCGTCGCAACAGCGCGGCTCGCCGGGCCAGCGGTTCGCCGAGATCCTCCACGATGTCGCACGTCTTGAGAAAGCGGTTGGCGAGAGCGTCGCGGCCCGGATGCCCGTGCAGACACTCCACGAGCACGATGGACGGAACAAGAGGCGGCCACAGATCCTCGTCGCGCAGCGCTGAGATGAGCGCCGCCGCCTGCCGGGACCGCTCGGCCAGGCGGGTGACACCGCCCGAATCGAGGACCAGCACGGGTCAGCCCGCTTGACGGGCGGGCCGGCGCGCGAGGCGCCGCGCGACGGCGGCGGCGCGCGTGCGTTGAGCTACGGTAGGTGGCCCCACCTCGGCGACCAGATCCGCAACGTAGCGGTCGGTGGCGCTGAGTAATTCCTGCCGGCGCAGCTCTGCGCGCACGGCCTTCTGAAGCAGCTCCGACGCCGGGAGACCGCGGGCCTTCACGAGTTTGTACAAGTCGTCGGGAAGGTAGACCTGCATCCTGGCCATACGCCTAAGTATACACACACCAAACCGGTGTTGCCGTGGTGCGAGGGGTGGCGGCTGATCGCGGGCCATCATCTCTCGGTATTCTCGGGCTTCGGGCAGCCGGGTAAATGCAATCTTCAACCCGCGCCGGTCGCGTTCGTCGCCAGGCTCGTGAGCAGCGGGTTCCCCGGGTAGAGGCGGCGTCCCTTGCGGAGCACCTGCTCGGCCTCGGCGCGCAGCTCGAGGACGCGCAGGGTCTTGACCGCCTCGGCGTAGGCGGCGGCCGAGGGGTGGTCCTCGACCATGCGGCGCAGGGTGGGCCCGACGGCGCGCGGCCGGCCGGCGAGAGCGTAGAGCAGCGCCAGGTTCGAGTAGGCGCGCGGGTCGGCGGGGAAGAGCTCGATCTCGCGCCGGAAGGCGGTCTCGGCCGCGGCGACGTCGCCGAGGTCGGCCAGGGCCCTGCCGCGCAGCAGGTGGAGCCCCTGGAGGAGCTCCTTGTCCGGCGTCTTGCGCTCCCGGTAGACCAGCACCGCCTGATCGATCAGCCGGAGCGCCTCCTCGTAGCGCTCCTGGCCGTGGCGCACCGCGGCGAGGGTGAGGAGCGGCCGGACGCGCGCAGATCCCTTCTCGGCCGACGCCTGCGCCGCGCGCTCGGCCGCGGGGAGGTCGCCGCGCGCCAGCGCGATCTGAGCCAGCAGCCCGTGCGCGAACGAGGGGTGGGCGACGAGCGCCAGGCGGGCGTGCTGCTCGGCGTCCTCCAGCCGCCCGAGCTCGAGGTAGAGCGAGGCCGCCGACATGGCGACGTGCGGCGATCCCTCGCTGGCGCGCAGCGCCTCGCGATAGGCGGCGAGCGCCTCCTCGGGCCGCTCGAGCTTGGCCAGGCTGTGGCCGAGGAACTCCCAGGCGTCGGGCATCCGCGGGTTCTCGGCGAGGACCCGCCGGAAGGCGGCCGCGGCCGCCGCGTGCTCGTGGCGGGCGGCGTGGCGGAAGCCGGCCTGGAGGTCGCCGAGCGACCCCACCCGCGTCTTGGGATCGGGGAGCGGCCCATCGGCAGGCTCGGCGCCGCCGCCGCCGACGTAACCCAGGGCGATCATCGCGCGGCGCGACTCCTCGTCGACCGCGGCCGGCGGCCGCAGGCGGCGGTCGTGCTCGTCCAGGGCCCGCCGCAGCGCCGCGAAGGCGCGCCGCTCGCTCGCGCGCAGGTTCCGGCGCTCCGCCGGGTCGCGCCGCAGGTCGTAGAGCTCCGGGTCCGGCCCCTCGATGAGATGACGGTCGCCCTGGACGACCGAGGCGAGCTCGCTCCAGCCGAAGTGCAGCCGCGGGTAGAAGGTCTCGGCGTAGATCGCCCGCTCGCCGGTCGCGGCGTCGGCCAGCAGGGACCGGCCGGGCCAGGCCGGCGAGCGCGGCAGGTCGAGCAGCTCGGCCAGGGTGGGAGTGACGTCGACGAGCGAGACCGGAGTCCCGACGCTCGTCCCGGCGCGCTCTCCGTCCGGCAGCTTGAGCAGCAGCGGCAC
>DASUNQ010000119.1:0-4228 GCA_036277075.1 Thermoanaerobaculia bacterium | reverse complement strand
CGCCGGCCCCGCCCCCGGCGGCCCCGCCGCCGGCCGCCGCCGCCGAGCCCCCCGCCTCCCGCCACTTCGAGGTCGCTCCGGCAACCTCGGAGGTGCGAATCGACGGCCAGCTCGACGAGCCCGCCTGGTCGGCGGCCACCGTGATCGACCTGCCGTACGAGTTCTTCCCCGGCGACAACGTGCCGCCGCCGGTCGCGACCGACTGCCTGGTGACCTTCGACGACCGCCGGCTCTACGTCGCCTTCCGCGTCGGCGACCCGCGGCCCGAGGCGATTCGCGCCCACCTGATGGAGCGCGACAACATCAACGGCTTCCTCCAGGACGACTACGTCGGCTTCCAGCTCGACCCTTTCAACGACGAGCGCCGGGGCTTCCAGTTCCGCGTCAACCCGCTGGGCGTGCAGTTCGACGCCTCCTTCAGCGAGGTGGACCGGGTGACCGACACCACCTGGGACGCCATCTGGGACGCCGCCGCGCGCCCCTCCGCCGAGGGCTGGACGGCCGAGTTCGCGGTCCCTTTCCAGCAGCTCCGCTTCCCGCGCACGCACGGCGCGCAGACCTGGGGGTTCTTCGCCTTCCGCTCCTATCCGCGCAACGTCGTCCACCGCATCTCCTCGAAGCTCAACCCCCGCGCCAAGCGCTGCCAGCTCTGCGGCGAGAACAAGCTCACCGGCTTCGCCGGCGTCTCTTCGGGGCGGAACCTGGAGATCGCGCCGACAGCGACGGCGCTGCGCACCGACCGTCAAGCGGTGCCGCTGCGCGGCGACCTGGTGGCGGGCGACGAGGACCTGGAGCCCGGGCTCTCGGCGCGCTGGGGCATCACCTCGAACCTGATCCTGAACGCCACCGCCAACCCGGACTTCTCGCAGGTCGAGGCGGACTCGGCGCAGCTCGAGGTCAACACCCGCTTCGCCCTCTTCTTTCCCGAAAAGCGCCCCTTCTTCCTCGAAGGCGCCGACTTCTTCGTCACGCCGCTGGAGGCGGTCTTCACCCGCACGCTCGTCGAGCCGGCCTGGGGGGTCAAGCTCACCGGCAAGGAGGGAGGGAACGCCTTCGGCGTCTTCCTCGCCGAGGACGACCGCAACAGCCTGATCATCCCCTCGAACCAGGGCTCCGGCCTCGAGGTGCTCGCGGCGGAGGTGACGAGCGGCGTCTTCCGCTACCGCCGCGACCTCGGCGCGCGCTCGCTCCTCGGTGTCCTCTACACCGGGCGCGAGGCGGACGACTACCACAACCGTCTCCTCGGCGTGGACGGCCAGATCAACTTCACGGACTCCGACTCCCTGCGCTTCCAGGCGGTCCACTCCGAGACCCTCTACCCCGAGGCGGTGGCGCGGCGGCGCCGCCAGGCGCTCGACGAGTTCGGCGGTGAAGGGCTCTTCGCCCAGTACGAGCACCAGGCCCGGAACTGGCGCGGCGCCGTCGGCTATCACGACCTCGACCCCGACTTCCGCGCCGACAGCGGCTTCGTGCCGCGGGTGGACGTCAAGACCGCCGAGGCCACGCTCCAGCGCATCTTTCACGGCAAGCAGGGCGGCTGGTACACGCGGATCGACGCCGGCCTGCGCGGCCTGCGCACCGAGGACCACGGCGGCCGGCTGACCGACGAGACCTTCGAGCTCTTCGGCACCTACCAGGGGGCGCTGCAATCGACGATGGAGCTGGTCGCGGAAAGGACGCGCGAGCTGGTCGGCGGCAGCACCTTCGAGCTCGACCGCCTGCGCTGGCTCCTCCAGGCGAGCCCCAGCGGCAACCTGCGGCTGACGCTCTCCGGCCGCGCCGGCGACGAGGTGGACGTGGACAACATCCGCCCGGGCGAGGTGCTGTCGCTGACGCCGTCGCTGCAGTGGCGGCTGGGGCGGCGGCTCTCGGCGAACGTCTCGCACCAGGCGCAGTGGCTCGACGTCGAGGGCGGCGAGCTGTTCGAGGCGCACCTCTCGCAGCTCCGGCTGGTCTACCAGTTCGACGTGCGGACGGCGGTGCGCGCCATCGTCCAGCGCACCGACATCGTTCGCGATCCGGGCCTCTACACCTTCCTTGTCGAGCCGGAGAGCGAGCGGGTCTTCTCGCAGCTCCTCTTCTCCTGGCGGCTCAACCCGCAGACCGTCCTCTTCCTGGGCTACACCGACACCCGCCAGGGGCTGCGGCAGATCGATCTCACCCAGACCGACCGCACCTTCTTCGCCAAGGTGGGGTATGCCTTTCTCCTCTGACGTGGCGGCGGCCGGCGGCGTGCGCCTCGCGGGCTGGGCGCGCGAGCTCGACGCGATGGCGCTGCGCGGCATCCTCGAGCTCGCCGACCGGCCGGGGGTGCAGTCGCTGGCGCTCGGGCTCCCGGATCCGGCGCTCTTCCCGATGGTCGAGCTGGCGGCGGCGAGCGCGCGGGTGCTGGCGGGCGACCCGGCGGCGCTCCAGCTCACCGTCCCCTACGCGCCGCTGAAGCGCCAGGTCGTGGCGCTGATGGCCGAGCGCGGCGTCGACTGCCGCGAGGAGCAGGTGCTGCTGACCGCCGGCGCGCAGCAGGGGCTCTCGCTCCTGACGCGCCTGCTCTGCGAGCCGGGGAGCCCGGTGCTGCTCGAAGAGGTGAGCTACACCGGCCTCCACCGCATGCTCCTCCCGTTCCCGGCCCCGCCGGTCACCGTCCCGACCGGGCTCGACGGCGGGCTCGACGTCGAAGCGGCGGCGGCGGCACTGGCCGGCGGCCTCCGCCCGGCCTTCCTCTACACCATGCCGGTGGCGCACAACCCGCTGGGGATCGACCTGGCGCCCGCGGCGCGAGAGCGGCTGGTCGAGCTGGCGCGGCGGTACGAGGTGCCGATCGTCGAGGACGACCCGTACGGCTTCCTCTGGTACGGCGAGCGGCCGGTGCCGCCGCTGCGCGTCCTCGACGCGGACTGGGTGCTCTACCTGGGGACGTTCTCGAAGGTCCTGGCGCCGGCGCTGCGGGTGGGGTGGGCGGTGGTGCCGGAGGCGCTGGTGCCGAAGCTGGCGCTGGTCAAGGACATGACCGACATCGACTGCTCGACCTTCGCCCAGCGGGTCGTCGCGGAGCTGATCGCCGCCGGCGACTTCGGGCGCCTCCTGCCGCGGCTGCGGCGGGAGTACGGCGCGCGGCGCGCGGCGCTCTTGGGCGCGCTGGCGCGCCACCTGCCGGCGGGCACCCGCTGGGGGAGCCCGAGCGCCGGCATGTTCGTCTGGGTCGAGCTGCCGCGCGGCATCGACACGACCGAGCTGCTGCGCGCCGCCGTCGAGCGCGAGCAGGTCGCCTTCGTCCCCGGCGCCGCCTTCACCCTCGACGGCCGCGGCGCCCGCAACGCCCTGCGGCTCAACTTCACCAACTGCACGGTTGCGGGCCTGGAAGACGCCGTCGAGCGGCTGGGGCGCGTGGTGCGGGGGGCGCTCGGTGCGAGAAGCTGACAGTCCGTCCGTCTAATCATCGGGAGGAAGAGCCATGGCTAGCCGCACGTCTCGAGTCGTCCAGTGGAAGGAAGTCCAGGTCCAGGTCAACGAGATCCCGCGCAAGGGCGTCCCGGAAGGCGAGCCGCCGAAGGAGTGCGAGTCGTCCTATGCGCTCGTCTACGCCGGGCACGGACGGACGAACGCCGGGGGCTCATGGACGGTCTCGCTGCCAGCGATCTCCTGCCTCTCGCCGGCGCCGGGCGGCGACCGTCAGCCCTCGGTCGTGGCGACGCCCACCACTGACGGCCCGACCGACGACATTCCCCGGCCCTTTATCCTCGTCGCGCGAACCCAGGGCGCCAACATCACGATCTGGAGCTTCGAGCCGAACGGAGAGAGGGCCCGGGACGTCGAGTTCTCGTGGCACTGCATCATCGAGGGCACCCTGGTCGAATAGCGGTACGCAGCTTGGCTTAGGAGTGTTCGTAATCGAGCTCGCGGCGAGTCTAGGCCGCAACTCGATCGCCCACTTCGCAAGCCGCCGCGGCCGGGGTCACCCGCGACGGCGCCGGCCGCGCCCGTGGTCTCGCGGTTGCCACCGGTCCCTCCCCATGGCCGCTTAGCGGCTGTTTCCTGTCGTTCGCGCCTGTTGTTTTATACTCGCAAGCAAACCGATGCAGCAGAGACGCGTCCGGCCAGCGCCGAGCCCGTGGGCGCGCGCGGATCTCCGTCCTCTGTCTGACAGGAGCCGCGATCTATGACCATCAACTGTCGTCACCCCTTGACCGCGCTAACCGTGGTTGTATTGGGGTCGGGGCTCTTTGCCGTG
>DASUNQ010000118.1:0-8450 GCA_036277075.1 Thermoanaerobaculia bacterium | reverse complement strand
GGCGCCGTCCCGGCCCGGCTCGAGCCCGGCGCCGCGGTCGGCGCCGTGATGATCGACGGCGACCTCCGCCTGGCGGCCACCGGCACGGTGACCGACGTCGACGGCGAGCGCGTCCTCGCCTTCGGCCACCCCTTCCTCGGCCTGGGGCCGATCCGCGTGCCCATGGCGACGGCCGAGATCGTCACCGTCGTCTCGAACCAGTACAGCTCGTTCAAGCTGTCGAACCTCGGCACCGCGGTGGGCGCCTTCGAGCAGGACCGCGCCGCGGGCATCCAGGGGCGGCTCGGAGCGACGGCACCGATGATCCCGCTGACGGTGCGGGTGGGGAGCGGCCCGGAGGCGCGCACCTTCCGCATGCGGCTCGCCGACGTCCCGCAGTACACCCCGTTGCTCCTCGCCACCTCGGCCCTGGGCGGGCTCGAGGCGGCGACCTACATCGGCGGCGCCCAGGGCCTCGACCTCTCCGCCCGCTTCCGCCTCTCCGGTGGCCGCGAGCTCGAGCTGCGGCAGAGCTTCGCCGGCGACGGCGCGGCCATCCAGGGCGCCACCTTCCTCCTCGCCGTGGCGTCCTACCTGGTCCAGAACCCGCTCGAGCGCATCGCCCTCGAAGGGGTCGACGTCGAGCTCGGGCAGCAGGCCGAGCCGCGCTCGGCGCAGCTCGTCGGCGCCCACGCCGAGCGCACCGTCGTCCGCCCGGGCGAGCGGCTGACCCTCAACGTCGACCTCGTCCCCTACCGCGGCGCGCCGTTCCGCCGCAGCTTCCAGCTCGACCTGCCGGAGGACCTGCCGGCGGGCCGCTACTCGCTCCTGGTGGGCGACGGCACCAGCGTCGACGCCGCGCGCTTCGCCATCGAGCCGGTGGAGCCGGTGACCTTCGCGCAGGCGTTCGAGCTCCTGGGGTCGCTCCACTCGCGGCGCGACATCGTGGCGCTCGGGGTCTACGGCGGCCAGGGGCTCGCCATCGCCGGCGAGGTGCTGCCGCGGCTGCCGGCCTCGGTGCGCTCGCTCTGGGCGGGGACCCCGACCGGCGGCGCCGTGCCGCTCAAGCTCGCCGTCGCCCAACGGCACCGCGAGCCGGTGGACCTGCCGGTCGAGGGGCTGGTGCGAGTGGACCTCGAGGTGCGCCGGCGGGAGCCGCTGGCGCCCGCGCCGCCCGCGCCGGCCGACGCCGCCGAGCCCGACGCCGCGAGCCCCCAGGAGGCGGGAGAGAAGGGGCGGTGAGGAGACGGCCGCCGGCGCTCCTCCTCGCCGCGCTCGCGTTGGCGGCCGTGCCGCTCGCGGCGACCGAGGTGCGCGTCTTCCAGACCCAGACGCAGGCGGGCTTCCTCGCCGGCACCCTCGAAGGGCTGTCGGTCGATCCCCTCGGCCGGCTCGAGCTGGCGCACCGCGCCGAGCGGCTGACCGCGCTCGGCGAGCCCTTCCTCCTCGCCGCGGCGCGCCACCCGGACGGCTGGATCGTGGGCACCGGCAACGCCGGCAAGGTCTTCCTCGTCGGCCGCGGCGGCGAGGTGCGCGAGCTCTTCGCCGCCCCCGAGCCCGAGGTCTTCGCGGTCTGGGCCGACCCCGACGGCACCGTCTTCGCCGGCACCTCGCCGGGCGGCAAGGTCTACCGGATCCCGAGCCAGCCGGCCGGCGCCAAGGGGGAGCTCTTTTTCGCCAGCGGCGAGGTCTACGTCTGGTCGCTCGCCCGCGCCGCCGACGGCGCTCTGCTGGTCGCTACCGGCACTCAGGGCAAGCTCTTCCGCGTCGGCCCCGAGGGCCGGGGCGAGCTCCTCCACGACAGCGAGGACACGCACGTGCGCACCCTCGAGCCGCTCGCCGACGGCTCGGTCCTCGCCGGGACGGCGGGGGAGGGGCTGGTGCTGCGGATCGACGCCCGAGGCGCGAAGGAGCCCGCGGCGGGTTCCCAGCAGCTGCAGGTGCGGACTCTCCACGACGCGGCGCAGCCGGAGGTGGTCGCGCTGGCGGCCGCTCCCGACGGCACCGTGTACGCCGGCCTCGTCGCCTCCGAGGCGAGCCTCGTCGACTCCGCGCGCGGCCCGTCCCCGCCGATCCCTTCCGAGGCGCCGGTCGCGGGGTCGCCCGAGGCGCAGAACGCGGCGGCGGTGATCGTCTCCGAAGGCGAGGCCGCCGCGGCCGCCTCCGGCATGCGCAAGCCGGACGACAAGGGGCCGCGCAGCGAGCTGGTGCGCATCTCGCCGGCGGGGCTGGTCGAGAGCCTCTGGGAGTTCCGCGACGAGACCGTCTACGACCTCCACTGGCAGGGGGACCGTCTCTGGGTGGCGACCGGGCTCGAGGGCAAGCTCTACAGCTTCGACGGCAGCCAGATGCTGCTCGAGAAGGACGTCGACGAGCGGCAGGTGGTGGCGCTCGTCGGCGGCGCGCCGGGGGACCCGGGACCGGCCTTCGCGACGACCAACGCCGCCGCCTTCTACCGGCTGACCGCGGCGACCGAGAAGACCGGCACCTACACCAGCGGCGCCCTCGACGCCGGCCAGGTCGCCCGCTTCGGCAGCTTCCGCTGGCGCGGCGAGGCGCCGCCGGGGAGCGGCGTCCGCTTCGCCTTCCGCAGCGGCGTCTCCTCCGAGCCCGACCGCACCTGGTCGGCCTGGACCGAGCCGCGCGAGGGCAAGGAGGTGACGCTCGCCGGAGTGCCGGCCGGGCGCTACGTCCAGTGGCGGGCGGATTTCCGCGCCGTCCAGGGCGTTTCGAAGCTTGCCGACGGGGCCTCGCCGCGCTTGTACGGCGTCGAGCTCTCCTACCGGCAGGAGAACCTGAGCCCCAAGATCGATTCGCTCACCGCCCTCGATCCGGGGCAGATCCTGGTGCCGTCGAACTTCAACCCGTCCAACCAGGTCTTCGAGCCGGCGCACCCCAACCGCGAGGGAATCTTCACCACGCTCGAGGAGTCCGGTCGGGAGGAGGACGGGCGCCTGAAGCCGCTGTGGAAGAAGGGATACCGCTCGCTGCGCTGGCGCGCCGCCGACCCCAACGGCGACGAGCTGGTCTACGAGCTCTCCTTCCGCCCGCTCGACGCCGGGGGGGCCGCCGCCGGCGAGGGGTGGCTGCCGGTGGCGCCGGAGCTCGACGAGGACTGGTACAGCTTTGACGCGACGGTGCTGCCCGACGGCGTCTACCGGTTCCGCCTCGTCGCCTCCGACCGGCCGAGCAACGAGCCGGACGAGGCGAAGACGGCCGAGCGTCTCTCCGAGCCGGTGGTCATCGACCACAGCGGCCCGCAGCTCGGCGCGGTCGACCAGGGGGGCAGCCTGCAGGTGACGGTGACCGACGAGCTCTCGCCGCTGCGCGAGGCGGTGTGGAGCGTCGACGCCGGCGAGTGGAAGACGGCGGAGCCGGAGGACGGCCTGCTCGACGGCCGCAGCGAGGTCCTGCACCTCGACGTGCCGCCCGGCAGCCGGCTCGTCCTGCTGCGGGTGACCGACGCCGCATACAATGTGGTCACCTTCGACCTCTCGCGCGAGGCACGATGAACCGGACGATCGCGGTCTACCCCGGCTCTTTCGATCCGATCCACCACGGCCACCTCGACATCATCGACCGCTGCCGCCCGATCTTCGAGGAGGTGGTGGTGGCGGTCCTCGCCAACGAGGAGAAGCAGCCGCTCTTCTCGGTCGAGGAGCGCCTCGAGATGCTGGGCGAGCTGCTCGCCGACCGCCCGGGCTGCCGTGTCGAGAGCTTCTCGGGGCTGCTCGTCGACTTCATGGACGGGCTCGGGGCGCGCACCGTGGTCCGCGGTCTGCGCGCCGTCTCCGATTTCGAGTACGAGTTCCAGATGGCGCTCATGAACCGGCGGCTGAACCCGCGCGTCGAGACCGTGTTCATGATGCCGCACGAGGACTACAGCTACCTCTCCAGCCGTCTGGTCAAGGAGGTCTTCCGCCTGGGCGGGGACCTGACCGGACTGGTGCCGCCGCGGGTGCTCGAGCGGCTCGGCCGCCGCCTCGGCCCGGCCGCTCGGCCGCTCCGCGCCGCCGAGCCCGCGCGTTGAGCCCCGCGCTCGACCGCTTCCTCCTCCGCATGCCGAAGGTGGAGCTCCACGTCCACCTCGAGGGATCGATGCGGCCGGCGACGCTGTTGGCGCTGGCGCGCCGCCACGGCCTCGAGCTCCCGGCGCGCGACGAGGCCGGTCTCCAGCGCTGGTTCCGCTTCCGCGACTTCGACCACTTCGTCGAGGTCTACCTCACCTGCTCGCTGGCGCTCGCCGAGCCCGAGGATTTCCGCCTCCTGGCGCTCGACGCGATGGCGGAGATGGAGCGGCAGAACGTCCTCTACGCCGAGGCGCACTTCACCATCGGCACCCACCTCGCGAACGGCCGCGACGGCGAGGCGATCCGACAGGCGCTCGCCGAGGGGCTGGCGGAGGGGGAGCGGCGGCACTTCGTGCGCTTGCGGCTGGTCGCCGACATCGTCCGCAACGTGCCGCAGATGGCGGACCACACGCTGGAGTGGGCGCTCTCGGCGCAGGGGCCGCTGGTCGTGGCGCTCGGGCTCTCGGGATACGAGGCGGTCTTCCCCAGCCACCCCTTTCGCGAGCACTTCGACTACGCGGCGCGCCACGGCCTGCACCGCGTGGCGCACGCCGGCGAGCACGCCGGGCCGGGCTCGGTGCGGGCGGCGCTCGAGGTCTGCGGCGCCGAGCGCATCGGCCACGGCGTGCGCTCGGTCGAGGACCCCGGCCTGGTCGCCGAGCTGGCGCAGCGCGGCGTCCCGCTCGAGATCTGCCCGACCTCGAACCTGCGGCTGGGCGTGGTGACGGACCTGTCGAGCCACCCCTTCGACCGGCTCTACCGCAGCGGCGTGCCGGTCACCGTCAACTCCGACGATCCCCCCTTCTTCGACACCACGCTGACCGACGAGTACCGCCGGCTCCATCAGGCGTTCGGCTACGCCCCCGCCGAGCTCGCCGGCTTCTCGTTGACCGCCCTGCGCCACTCGTTCCTCCCCGACGACGAGAAGGCGGGCCTCGAAGAGGAGTTCCGCCGGCAGTTCGCCGCGCTGGGGCGGGAGGAGCTGGGGGAGCCGGTGGTGCCGGCCGTGGCAGCCGTTGGCGTGGCGCCCAGCAGCCCTCTCACGGGTCCTTTCTGAGCCAGACCAGCCGGCGCGGACCGCCGGCGACGCGATGGTAGGCTGCGGCCAAATCCCTTTGAGGAGGCGCCCATGATCCCGATCCTGGAGCTGTGGCTGCCGATCGTCGTCTCCGCCGTGCTCGTCTTCGTCGTCAGCTCGCTCCTCCACACGCTGCTCACCTACCATCGGCGCACCTACAAGCCGCTGCCGAACGAGACCGAGACTCTGGAGGCCCTGCGGCGCGCGGGTCTCACGCCGGGCTTCTATTTCTTCCCCTACGCCGCGGGCAGCAAGGAGATGGGGAGCCCGGAGATGCAGGAGAAGTACCGGCAGGGCCCGGTGGGGTCGCTCACCGTCATGCCCAACGGGCCGCCGGCGATGGGCAAGCACCTCGCCCTCTGGCTCGGCTTCCTGCTTCTGGTCGGAATCTTCGTCGCCTACCTCGCCGGCCGCACGCTCGCCCCGGGCACGGAGTACCTCGAGGTCTTCCGCCTCGCCGGCACCACCGCCTTCCTCGCCTACGGCGTGGGCCAGCTCGTCGACTCGATCTGGAAGGGGATGCCCTGGCGCAACACCTTGATCGCAGTGGCCGACGGCCTGGTCTACTCCCTCCTCACCGCCGGCGTCTTCGGCTGGCTCTGGCCCGCCTGAGGTTTGCTCCACCCCCTCTCGACGTGGCAACCTAGGAGCCCGATGCCGCCGCCCCGCGCGGCGCCGGGGTCCGCGAGAGGGGAGTTCGCATGAGCACCGCCCTGAAGCTGCCGCTGAACTGGTACACCGAGCCCAAGGCCGATCCCGACGTCGACGAGACCGAGGAGTGGCTGGAAGCGCTCGAGGACGTCATCGCCCATGAGGGGCGGGAGCGCGGCGAGTTCCTGCTCAAGAAGCTGCTCGAGAAGGGATACGAGAAGGGGGTCCGCCTGCCCTGGACCGGCAACACCCCCTACATCAACACCATCCCCGTCGAGCGCCAGCCGCCGTATCCCGGCGACCGCAAGATCGAGCGCCGCCTGAAGAGCGTCATCCGCTACAACGCGATGGCGATGGTGGTGCGCGCCAACAAGAAGCACCCCGGCCTCGGGGGGCACATCTCCACGTTCGCCTCGGCGGCGACCCTCTACCAGGTCGGCTTCAACCACGTCTTCCGCGGCCGCGGCGAAGGGGGCTTCGGCGGCGACGTCGTCTACATTCAGGGACACGGCTCGCCCGGCATCTACTCGCAGGCCTACCTCGAAGGGCGCATCACTCACGAGCAGATGGAGGCCTTCCGGCGCGAGCTCTCCGGCGCCGGCGGGCGCGGCCTGGCCTCCTATCCCCACCCCTGGCTGATGCCCGACTTCTGGGAGTTCCCCACCGTCTCGATGGGGCTCGGGCCGATCAGCGCCATCTACCAGGCGCGCTACAACCGCTACCTCGAGGACCGCGGCCTGCTCGACACCGGCGAGCGCCGCGTCTGGGCCTTCCTCGGCGACGGCGAGACCGACGAGCCGGAGAGCCTCGGCGCCCTCACCCTGGCGGCGCGCGAGGGCCTGGACAACCTGACCTTCGTCGTCAACTGCAACCTGCAGCGGCTCGACGGTCCGGTGCGCGGCAACGGCAAGATCATCCAGGAGCTCGAGACCGCGTTCCGCGGCGCCGGCTGGAACGTGATCAAGGTGATCTGGGGGACCGACTGGGACCCGCTGCTCGAGGCCGACAACACCGGCCTCCTGATCAAGCGGATGAACGAGACGGTGGACGGTGAGTTCCAGAAGTACACTGTCATGCCCGGGGACTACATCCGCCGCCACTTCTTCGGCAAGCAGCCCGAGCTGCTGAAGCTCGTCGAGGGCTACAGCGACGACCAGCTCCGCGTCCTGCGCCGCGGCGGCCACGACCCGGCCAAGGTCTGGGCCGCCTTCAAGGAGGCGCTCGACCACCGCGGCGCGCCGACGGTGATCCTGGCCAAGACGATCAAGGGCTACGGCCTGGGCGAGGCGGGGGAGGGGAAGAACGTCACCCACCAGCAGAAGAAGCTCTCGGACGAGGAGATGCGCATCTTCCGCGACCGCTTCGAGCTGCCGATTACCGACCGGCAGCTCGCCGAAGGGGCCTTCTACCATCCCGGCGAGACGAGCGAGGAGGTGCAGTACCTGCGCGAGCGCCGGCGCCAGCTCGGCGGGCCGTTGCCCAGCCGGCGGACGCGCAAGGAGCCGCTGCCGCTGCCCGACGCGGGCTTCTGGAAGGAGTTCGATGCCGGCGTCGACCGCGAGGTCTCGACCACGATGGTCTTCGTCCGCGTCCTGACCAAGCTGCTCAAGGACAAGGCGATCGGCCGCCAGGTGGTGCCGATCGTGCCGGACGAGGCCCGCACCTTCGGCATGGAGTCGCTCTTCCGCCAGTTCGGCATCTACTCCCACGTCGGCCAGCTCTACGAGCCGGTCGACAAGGAGATGCTCCTCTACTATCGCGAGGCGAGCGACGGCCAGATCCTCGAGGAGGGGATCACCGAGGCCGGCTCGATGGCTTCCTTCATCGCCGCCGGCACGGCCTACGCGACCCACGGCCTCGACACCATCCCCTTCTTCATCTTCTACTCGATGTTCGGCTTCCAGCGCATCGGCGACCTGATCTGGGCCGGCGCCGACCAGCGGACGCGCGGCTTCCTGCTCGGCGCGACGTCCGGACGCACGACGCTCAACGGCGAGGGCCTCCAGCACGAGGACGGACACAGCCACGTGCTGGCGAGCACGGTGCCGAACCTCCTCGCCTACGACCCGGCGTACGCCTACGAGATCGCGGCGATCGTGCGGGCGGGGCTCGAGCGGATGTACGTGCGGCGGGAGGACGTCTTCTACTACATCACCCTGACCAACGAGAACTACCCGATGCCGGCGAAACCGGAAGGGGCCGACGAAGGGATCCTCAAGGGCCTCTACCGCTTCCGCGCCGCCGAGGCGGCGGAGGGCCGCCCGCGGGTCCAGCTCTTCGGCAGCGGCTCGCTGCTCAACGAGGCGCTGCGCGCCCAGGAGATCCTGGCCGAGCGCTATGGCGTGGCGGCCGACGTCTGGAGCGCCACGAGCTACAAGGAGCTGCGCCGCGACGCCCTCGAAGCCGAGCGCTGGAACTTCCTCCACCCGGAGGCGGCGCCGCGCCGGTCCTACCTCGAGACCGTCCTCGACGGCGTGGAGGGGCCGATCGTCGCCGTCTCCGACTACATGCGCTCGGTCCCCGACCAGATCGCGCGCTGGCTGCCGGGCCGCTTCTTCGCCCTGGGCACCGACGGTTTCGGGCGCAGCGACACGCGCGCGGCGCTGCGCCGTTTCTTCGAGGTCGACGCCGAGTCGGTCGCCGTCGCCGCGCTCCACCGGCTGGCGCTCGGC
>DASUNQ010000117.1:0-21805 GCA_036277075.1 Thermoanaerobaculia bacterium | reverse complement strand
CGCCGCGCCCCTTCGCCTTCCCCGCCGATCACGGATCTCATCCCGCCTTCCGCACCGAATGGTGGTACTTCACCGGCAACCTCGGGGCTGGCGGCGGGCGGCGCTTCGGCTATCAGCTCACCTTCTTCCGCAACGCGCTGGCGCCGCGCGCGCCGGCGCGCGCCTCGCGCTGGGCGGCGCGCGATCTCTGGCTCGCGCACTTCGCCGTCACCGACGGCGGCGGCGGGCGCTTCCACGCCTTCGAGAGATTCCGGCGCGGCGCCCTCGGTCTCGCCGGCGCGCGCCCCGCCCCCTTCCGCGTCTGGCTGGACCGCTGGCAGGCCGCCGGTCCGGCCGCGAACCCCGCCGCCTCGCCCTTCCCGCTCGTCCTGCGCGCCGCGGCCGGCGAGGTGGCGCTCGACCTCCGGCTCGCCCGCGGCAAGCCGCCGGTCCTCCAGGGGGAGGGCGGGCTGTCGCGGAAGGGCGCCGCGCCCGGCCACGCCTCCTACTACTATTCTCTGACGCGTATGCCGACCGCTGGCACGTTGCGCGTCGCGGGCCGGAGCTTCGCGGTCCGCGGCCTCTCCTGGATGGACCGCGAGTGGAGCACCAGCTCTCTCGCGGCCGGCCAGGTCGGATGGGACTGGTTCGCGCTCCAGCTGGCCGACGGCCGGGAGCTGATGCTCTACCGCCTGCGCCTGGCCGGCGGCGGCGACGACCCGGCGAGCAGCGGCTCGCTGGTCGCCGCCGACGGCCGCAAGCGGCACCTGGCGCGCGCCGACTTCACGGTCGAGGAGCTGGGACAGTGGGCCAGCCCGGCGGGCGGCTCCTATCCGGCACGCTGGCGCCTGCGGGTGCCGGCGGCGCGGCTGGACCTCGAGGTCCGCCCCCTCGTCGCCGATCAGGAGCACCGCGGCACCTTTCGCTATTGGGAGGGTGCGGTGACGGCCACGGGGGCCTCCGCCGGCGCCCCGATCGCCGGCCGCGGCTACGTCGAGCTCACCGGCTACACGGACAAGGAGACCCGATGACGACCCACCTCCGCACCTTCCTCGGCAGGCTCGCCCCCCTGCTCCTGCTGGCGCTCGGCGCCGGCCCCGCTCCGGCCGCGAACGGCCCGGGGAGCAACGGCCAGGCGCCGGCCGGCAAGGCCGCAGCCGATCAAGTCCCGGAGTACACCATTCAGCAGTTCCTCGGCACCACGACCATGTCCGGCTCCTCCTTCTCTCCGGACGGCACGAAGATCCTGGTGAGCAGCAACCAGACGGGCGTCTTCAACGCCTACGCCGTGCCGGTGGACGGCGGCGCCGCGCAGCCGCTCACCCGCTCGACGGCGGACACCATCCTCGTCCGCGGCTACTTCCCGGCCGACGAGCGCTTCGTCTACGAGAGCGACCAGGGGGGCAACGAGCTCACCCACGTCTACGTCCGCGAGCTCGACGGCACGGCGCGCGACCTCACCCCGGGCGAGAAGCTCAAGGCCTTCTTCGTCGGCTACTCGCGGGACGACCGCACTCTCTTCCTCCAGACCAACGAGCGCGATCCCAAGGTCTTCGACCTCTACGAGGTGAGCCTCGACGGCTACGGGCGCACCCTGCTCTACAAGAACGCGCAGGCGCTCGACGTCGGGGCGATCTCCCCCGACCGGCGCTGGCTGGCGCTGACGAAGCCCATCGGCACCTCGGAGGTGGAGCTCTATCTCCACGACCGCACCAGCGGCGAGACGAAGAAGCTCGGCGGCGGCGACGGCGTCAGCGCCAACCCCCAGGAGTTCACGCCGGACGGGAAGGCCCTGCTCTTCACCACCGACGAGGGGAGCGAGTTCCAGCACCTGGTGCGCCAGGACCTCGCCACCGGCGCCCGGCAGGAGATTCTCCGTCCCGACTGGGACGTCACCTCGGCGACCTTCTCGCGCGACGGCCGCTACCTGACCGTCGCCATCAACGCCGACGCCCGCACCGAGGTGCGGCTGTTCGAGGCGGCGGCGCTGCAGCCGGTCGCGCTGCCGAAGCTGCCGGACGCCGACATCACCTCGGTCAACCTGTCGCGGGACGGCCGGCGCCTGGCCTTCTACGCCGACACCAGCCGCTCGCCGCGCAACCTCTACGTCCACGACCTGGGCGCCGGCGCGGCGCCGCGCCGGCTGACCCAGAACCTCAACCCGGCGATCGATCCGGAGCACCTCGTCGAGGGCAAGGTCGTCCGCTTCCGCTCCTACGACGGCGTCGAGATCCCCGGCATCCTCTACCTGCCGCACCAGGCGAGGAGCGGCGCCAAGCTGCCGGCGCTCGTCTCGGTGCACGGCGGGCCGGGCGACCAGTCGCGCCTCGGCTACAGCGGCCTCACCCAGTTTCTGGCCAACCACGGCTACGTCGTCTACTCGATCAACAACCGCGGCAGCAGCGGCTACGGCAAGACCTTCTACAAGATGGACGACCGCAAGCACGGCAACGCCGACCTCGACGACTGCGTGGCGAGCAAGAAGATGCTGGTCGCGACCGGCGCGGTCGATCCGCAGCGAATCGGCATCATGGGCGGCAGCTACGGCGGCTACATGGTGCTCGCGGCGATGGCCTTCCGGCCGCGGGAGTTCGAGGTGGGCGTCAACCTCTTCGGCGTCGCCAACTGGCTGCGCACCCTCGAGAGCATCCCCCCCTGGTGGGAGTCGGCGCGCCAGGCGATCTACAAGGAGCTGGGCGACCCGGCGGTGGACCAGGAGTACCTGCGCCGCATCTCCCCGCTCTTCCATGCCGACAAGATCGAGCGGCCGCTGATCGTGCTCCAGGGGGCGAACGACCCGCGGGTGCTGAAGGTGGAGTCGGACGAGATCGTCGCCGCGGCGCGGAAGCGCGGCGTGCCCGTCGAGTACGTCGTCTTCGACGACGAGGGGCACGGCTTCGTCAAGAAACAGAACCAGGAGAAGGCCTACACCGCGATCCTCGCGTTCCTGGACCGCCACCTCAAGGGGGACGCCGGCCGGAAGGAGGCGTAGAATGTCAGGAAAGAAGGAAACAGAGGGCGGAGCCGCCGAGTCCGGCGCCGCGGAGGCCGGGAGGGACTACGACCCCACCGCCCCGGAGTGCGGCGAGAAGGGGGGGAGCGAGCGCGAGCTGGAGCGCGGCCCGGTGACGCACGACACGCCGCTGGAACGCGGCGAGTACGTGCGTCTCAAGGAGCGGGCGCGGAGAGGGGGGCCGGGCGAGCGGGACCAGCCGGCCCAGCACGACAGCGAGCCCTGAGGGGCGGGAGGCCGCCATGGCCGGGAAGCGCAAGCAGACGCGTCGCCGCCGCAGCACTCGAACGACGTCCGCCGCGGTCGCCGAGCCCGGCCTCCAGCGCGTCCGCAGCGCGCCGCGCGCGGGACGAGCCGAGAGCGGCTCCGCCTTCGACCCCGGCGCCACCCCGCGGGTGGCCGCGGCGGCCGGCGCGACCGCCGAGTACGACCGCCCGCGCCCGGCCAAGACCCGCTTCCCCATCGACCTCGACGACTTCGCCCGGCTCAAAGACGCGGCGCCCGCCGCGAAGCTGCGGGGCCGCGGCCTCACCGCCGCGACGATCGAGCGCGACAGCGGCCGGCGGGCCGCGGTGCCGCGCACCGCCGCGGCGGTCGCCGCCGCGGTCGGAGGGCCGCTCGGCCCCGAGACGGCGGCCGCCCCCGGCATCCTCGGCAGCTTCGCCGGCATCGCCGACACGCAGTGGTTCCCGGCCGACTGCACGGCGGCCGCCGGACCGGCGCACGTGCTGGCGGCGGTCAACTCCTCGGTCGCGGTCTACGCCAAGACGGGCGGCGCGCCGCTGCTCCAGAAGACCCTCACCGCCTGGTTCTCGAACGTGATCACCGAGGCCAAGATCTTCGACCCCAAGGCGCTCTACGACCAGCACGCCGGCCGCTGGGTGCTGCTCGCCGTGGCGGTCGGCTCGACGAGCAACACCTCCTGGTTCCTGCTCTCGATCTCCAAGACCTCCGACCCGCTCGGCGGCTGGTGGAACTACAAGCTCGACGCGACCCGGGACGGCACCACGGCGACCAACAACTGGGCCGACTATCCGGGTCTTGGGGTCGACGCCCAGGCGCTCTACATCACCGCCAACATGTTCCAGTTCGGCGGCAACTTCCGCTACGCCAAGGTGCGGATCGTGCCCAAGGGCACCGCGCCCTCGACCGGCCCCTACTTCGGCGGCGCGGCGGCCTTCAAGGACCTGGTGAACCTGAAGAACGCCGACGGCACGACCGCGTTCACCGTCCAGCCGTGCCACACCTACGGCGCGCCGCAAGTGCAGTACCTCGTCAACTCGCTCTTCCCCACCACCTCCATCCCGACCCGCACGCTGCTCTCGCTCTGGGCGCTCAGCGACCCGCTCGGCACGCCCGCCATCACCCGCCGCAACATCGGCACCCGCCCCTACGGCCTGCCGCCCGACGCGACGCAGAAGGGGAGCTCGACGCGGCTCGACACCGGCGACGTGCGGATGCTCTGCGCGGTCTTCCGCGGCGGCTCGGTCTGGGCGGCGCTCACCTCGCGCCACGCCTGGAGTGCTGCGGCCGAGAACGTGGCGGTGGCGCACTGGTTCCAGATCGACGCGAGCACCGGGGCGATGACGCAGCAGGGGATCTTCGGCGCCGCGGGCCGGCACTACTGCTACCCCGCCGTCATGCCCGACGGCAACGGCAACATGACGATGGTCTTCTCGCGCTCCGGCTCGGCGGAGTTCGCGAGCGCCCGCTTCAGCGGCCGGCTGGCGACCGACCCCCTCGGCGCCCTCCAGTCCAGCGCCCCGCTGCGCGACGGCACGGCGCGCTACGTCCGCCTCGACGGCATGGGCCGCAACCGCTGGGGCGACTACGCCGGCATCGCCAGCGACCCGACCGACATCCGCACGATCTGGGTCTACACCAAGTTCGCCGCCGGCGTGAACGTCTGGGGTACCTGGATCGGGGCGTCACGGTTCTGAGCAACCGCCCTCCTGCGGCGGCTGGGCCTCAAGGCAAGCTAAGTCCTAGCGAACAGAGTGTTTCCCGGCGATAGCGGGGTTTCCGCGCTGCCGCGGGAGACTCCGCGGTCGTTGCTTCGAATCCCGCGGCGGCCGCTCTACACCTTTTCGCGGTCACGGTACACACCGGCGGCGAGGCGGGAAATCGCTTTCTCGGCAGCTCCGGCATGAGCGCACTGCGTGAGGCTTCCAGGACGATGTCGTAGAGCGCCACCCCGTTTTCTTGGAGTGCGGAGTTGATCCCTGGCAGCGTGAACCAAATCGAACATTGCCGGCGTCGCCCATCCGTTGCCCGGGCTGTGGGCACCCTCTTTCAGGCAGCGCCGAGAGCCGCGCGATGCAGCGCCAATCCTGCCATGGCGACGCGCGGCGCCAGGAGGAGGCTACCGAAAGAACGACGGCACGCGCTGGCCGAGGCCACCGGCGACCGCTTGGTCGAAGACCAGCTTGGCGACCGCCAAGTCGAGGATGCCGAGGCCGAACGGGCTGAAGACCGTCACCGCCCGCTCGTCCGGCTTGGCGGGCGCCGTGCCTTCGAGCAGCTCCCCGAGCGAGCAGCGGATGAAGTCGCGGTTCCCCGCCGCTTGCTCGGCGAGGTGCACCGAGGTCTGGGCGCGGCAGACGTGCTCGGGATCGTCCACCACGTTGTCGCAGCCGAGAATCGCCCCGGGGGTGAGGTCGCGCAGCGAGACGTGAAGGAGCACGGCGCCGGGAGGACAGCGGGAGAGGTCGTCGACGTGCGGCCGGATCGCGGTGGTGGCGAACGAGACGAGAGGGCAGCGTTCGAGCACGGCGGCGAGGTCCGGGGCGATGTCGAAACGCGCCGCGGGATGGCGCCCTGCCGCCGCCTCGCGCCAACGGGCCGCTCGCTCGTGGTCCAGGTCGAAGAGGAGGACGCTCTCGATCCCCGGCAGGAGGGCCAGCACGAAGTCCAGGATCTCGGCGTTGATGACGCCGGTGCCGATCAGGCCGAGCGCCGCGGGCGGCGGGCCGGGGAACAGCACGCGGGCGGCGAGCGCCGCGCTCGCCGCCGTGCGCTGGGCGCTGATCAGGGAGCCCTCGAGCAGCGCGAAGGCGCGCCCGGTCCGCGGCGAGTTCAGGACCACGACCGCCGAGGCGCGCTCCAGGCCCCGTGCCAGGTTGCCGGGGAAGGAGGCCACCCACTTGACGCCGCAGAGGTCGACGCCGTCGCCCAGAAACGCCGGCAGCGCGATGATGCGGTTCAGGCCGTCGCCCGGGAAGCGCAGGAAGACCGAGTGCGGCAGCGAGCTCTGGCGGCGCACGTGAAGCCGATACGCCTCCGCCACCGCGCCGACCACCTCCGCGCGGCGGCCGGCGAGGACCGACGCCACCGCCTCTCCGCCCAGCACCAGCAGGTCGCCGTCCATACCGCGCTAACCGGCGAGACCGGGAACGTCGCCGAAGTGCTCGCGCACCCAGTCGTCGCAGTAGATGGTGTCGAGGTAGCGCTCACCGCGGTCCGGCAGGATCGCGGCGCAGACGGCGCCGGCCGGGATCTCGTCGCGGAGCTTCTCCACCGCGGCGACGACGCCGCCGGAGGAGCCGCCGGCGAGGATCGCCTCGCGCAGCGCCAGCCGGCGGCAGCCGACGACGCAGTCGAGGTCGCTGACGTGGACGCAGCGGTCGACCAGCGACGGCTCGCAGAAGGGGGGCTTGAGGCCCGCGCCCAGCCCCGGGATCATGCGTTTCGCCTGCACGTCGCCGAAGATCAGGCTCCCCACCGCGTCGACAGCGACGACCCGGGTGGGCAGCCGGTGGTCGCGGACGTACTCGGTGCAGCCCAACAGGGTGCCGCAGGTGCTGGTGCCGACGAAGAGGTAGTCGAGGCTCTCCAGCTCGCTGGCGATCTCGTGCATCGTGGTGCGGTAGTGGCAGCGGGGGTTGCCCCGGTTGGCGTACTGGTTGGGCCAGAAGGCGCCCGGGACCTGCGCGACGAGCGCGGCGACGCGCTGCAGGCGGGCGGGCAGGAACTCGCCGGTCGCGGGATCGGGCTCGGCGACGAGGTCGATCTCGGCGCCGTAGGCGCGGAGCAGCCGGAGGTTCTGCGCGGTCGTCTTCGGGTCGACGACGCAGATGAAGCGCAGGCCGTGATAGCGGCAGGCCTGGGCCAGCCCGATCCCCATGTTGCCGGAGCTCGACTCGACCACCACCGAGGCGCCGTCGGCGGCGCCGCTGCGCAGCGCCTCCTGCAGGATCGCCAGCGCCGGCCGGTCCTTGATGCTGCCGCCGGGGTTGAGCGCTTCGAGCTTGGCGTAGACCCGCGGCCCGGGGTCGGGGAAGAGCCTGCGCAGCCGCACCAGCGGGGTCTCTCCGATCGCCTCGAGGACGCTGTCGCGCGCGGCCGCTCCCCGGCGAGGCAGGGCGCCGGGCGGCGGCAGCCGCTCGACGAACGG
This sequence comes from Thermoanaerobaculia bacterium, assembly GCA_036277075.1. GTDB lineage: Bacteria > Acidobacteriota > Thermoanaerobaculia > Multivoradales > UBA5704 > DASUNQ01. Next base: position 14,420 of record DASUNQ010000117.1, on the reverse strand, counting down.
CGCGGCCCGCGCCGCGCCAGCTTCCTCGGGCAGGCTACTCATTGCGGATCGCCACGACCGGCTGGACCCTGCTCGCCCGCCGCGCCGGCAGGTAGGTTGCCACCAGGGCGATGGCCGCCAGCAGCGAAGCCACCGCGCCGTAGGTCACGAGGTCGGTCGAAGTGACGCCGTAGAGCAGGCCGGAGATCGCCTGCGCCAGCCCGAACGCCAGGAGCACGCCGATGGCCAGCCCGACCGCGGTCAAGCGCAGGCCCTGGCGCATCACGAGCTGGAGGACGCTGCCACGGGAGGCGCCGAGCGCCATGCGCACGCCGAACTCGTGCGTGCGCTGCATGGTCAGGTAGTAGATGATGCTGAAGATCCCGACGCCCCCCACGAGCAGCGCGATGGCGCCGAAGAAGCTCAGCAACAGCACGCTGGTGCGTTGCATGAGCAGCGAGTCGGAGACCAGCTCCTCCATCGTCCGGAACGGCCCCAGCGGCTGGTTGCGGTCGAGCGCGAGCACCGCCGCGCGCACCGCCCCCGCCACGCTCGTCGGCTTCCCCCGCGTGCGCACGACCAGGCTCATCGCGCGCTGCGGCTGCTGCGGGAGCGGCAGGTAGAGCTGCATCTGGCGCCGCTCGTCGAGGCTCCAGTGCTTGACGTCGCCGACGACGCCGACGATCTCCAACCAGGGGGTGTCGCTCTCCAGTCCACCGCGCTTGACCCGCTTGTGCAGGGCGCTCCCGCTCGGCCAGAAGGTCCTGGCGGTCGCCTCGTTGATGATCGCCACCGGCGGTGCCGCCGCCGCGTCCCGGCTGGAGAAGGCACGGCCCTCGCGGAGAGGAATGCCCATGGCACGGAAGTACTCGGGGGAGATGGCGCGGATCATCGCCGTCGGCGGCTCGCCGCTGGGGTAGGAGGCCCCCTCGATGAACACGGTGCCGCCGACGTTGCTGCCGCCCATCGGCACGTGGTCGATCACCGCCGCCTCGGTCACGCCGGGGATGGCGCGGACGCGCTGCAGCACCTGGTCGTAGAAGCCGGCGATCTGCGCCGGCTCGGCGTACACCGCCTCGGGCAGGTCGAGCTGCGCCGTCAGCACGTGCTCGGGCGCGAAGCCGGGATCGGTCTGCTGCAGGCGGCTGAAGCTCCTGAGCATCAGCGCGGTGGTAATGAGCAGGGTGAGCGCCAGGGCCACCTCGCTGACCACCAGCAGGGCGCGTCCCCGCCGCCGCCGCACGCCGCCCGACGAGCGGCCGCCCTCCTTGAGCAGCTCGTGCATGTCCGGCCGGGAGGCCCGTAACGCCGGCGCGAAGCCGAAGATCGTCGCCGTGGCCACCGCGACGGCGAGGCTGAAGAGCAGCACCGGCGCGTCGATCGCGACCTCGCCGTAGTGGGGGACGTAGCCGCGGATCGCCGGCGGCAGCTTGGACATCATCAGGTCGACCATCCAGCGCGCCACGGCGAGCCCGAGGAGAGCCCCGAGCAGCGACACCGCGAGGCTCTCGAGGAAGAGCTGCCGGAACAGGCGCAGCCTGCCGACGCCGAGGGTGACGCGGATGGCGATGTCGCGCCCGCGGGCGGCGGTGCGGGCGAGCTGGAGGTTGGCGACGTTGGCGCAGGCCAGCAGCAGCAGGCAGGCCGAGGTGATCATCAGCATGAGCAGGGAGGGACGGTAGTACCGCGTCACCTCCTGCTGCAGCGGCACGACGCGGGCGCCGATGCGAGCGTTGGTGCGCGGGTGCTGCGCGGCCAACCGCTTGGCGATGGTCTCGATCTCCGCCTGCGCCACGTCGCGCGAGACCCCCGGCTTCAGCCGGCCGAGGACGTAGAGCCAGTGATAGGTGCGATTGGCGGCGTCCTCGGCGTCGAGGACGAGAGGCACCCAGATGTCGGCGCGCCCGAGATGCGGCAGGTGGAAGTCCGGCGGCAGCACGCCGACGAGGGTGTAGGGCTGGCCGTTGACGATGTAGCTCCTGCCCAGGGCGCCGGGGGCGGCGTCCAGGCGCCGCCGCCAGAGGTCGTGGCTGATGATCGCCGCCCCCGGCGCGCCCGGCGCGTCCTCGGCGGCGAGGAAGTCGCGGCCGTGCGCGGGCTGCACGCCGAGGACGCGGAAGAAGTCGGCCGAGACCATGGCGCCGGGGATCCGCTCCGGCTCGCCGCGGCTTGTCAGGTTGAGGCTCACCGGCCAATAGGCGGCCAGGCCGTCGAAAGACTCGCTCTGCCGCCGCCAGTCGAGGAAGTTCCCCGCCGCGACCTCGCTCCTCCCCCCTTCCTCCAGGTCTGCCTCCCAGAGCTGCGCGACGCGGTCGGCGTCGGGGAGGCTCAAGGGGTTGAGCACGAAGGCGTTCATGCAGCTGAAGACGGCGATGGTCGCGCCGATGCCCGAGGCCAGCACCAGCACCGCCGCGACGAGGAAGCTCGGCGCCCTGAAGAGCGTCCGCAGCCCGATCCGGAAGTCCTGCCAAAGGGTGTCCATCGCCTTACCGCGCCAGCCGCTTGAGCGCCTTGCGCGCGTCGTCCCGCACGTCGTCGACCGCGTCGCCGAGGAGCGCGCGCAAGGGCTCGGCGGCGCGGCGGTCCCCGATCAGCCCGAGCGCGTGCGCCGCCTGGCCGCGCACGTGCCAGTCCGCGTCGCCGAGGGCGGCGATCAGCGGCGGGACGGCCGCGGGCTCCCGCAGCCGCCCGAGCGCCGAGGCCGCGACCTCGCGCACGTGCCAGTCCCGGTCCGCCAGGGCGCCGAGCAGGAGGTCGAAGGAGCCGGGGGAGGACGCGCCGCGCGCGGCCAGCGACAGCACCGCCTGCTGCCGCACCCGCCAGTCCGGGTCGCGCAGCAGCGCCGCCACCGCCTCGTCCGCCTGCGGCGGCCCGCCGCCCTCCAGCTTGCGCAGGGCGAGCGCGGCCTGCTCCCGCACGTGCCAGTCCGCGTCGGCGAAGCGCGCCCGCAGGGGCTCGGCCGCGCGCCGGTCCCCGATCCGTCCCAGGGCCATCGCCGCCTGCTCGCGGACGTGCCAGACCGGGTCGCGCAGCGCCCGCAGCAGCGGCTCGACGGCGCGCCGGTCGCCGATCTGGGCGAGGGCGAAGGCGGCGTACTTGCGCACCTGCCAGCGCTCGTCGGCGAGCGCCGCGGCGAGGGGCTCGACGGCCTCGGGCCCCCCTTCGGAAGCGAGCCTCCTCGCCGCTCTCTCGCGCGCCTTCCCGTCGCCGCTCCCGAGGTCGGCGACGAGGGCGCTGCCGCCGCCGGCCGGCGCGGCGGCGGCCGCTCCGCCCGCGAGCGCGGCGAGCGGCGTCAGGGCGCAGAGCGCCAGCGTCAAGACGAGGGCGGGTCCGGCGGCGTACGGCGAGGCGTTCATTCGTTCTCCTTTCTGTTCCAGGTTTCTGATCGGGCCGCTCATGCGCCCTGCTCCATGTGGTTCGCCAGCCGGCTGGCGAGCTGGCTGATACTCGGCGCGTCGAGCAGCATGCGCATGGGCAGGGTGACGCCGAAGCTGCTCTCGACGGTCGCCCGCAGCTCCACCGCCATGATCGAGTCCAGTCCCAGCGTGCTCAGCGGCTGGCGCGGGTCCAGCCGCGAGCTGTGCATCCGCAGGACGCCGGCTGCCATCTCGCGCAAGCGCGCCTCCAGGTCCACTTGCGCGCCGCCGGTCTCCGGCGCCTCCGCCAGATGCGCGGCGTCGCGACTCGGCCCCGCCGGAGGCGGGACGAGATCGGCGAGGAGCGGCGGAGCCGCCCGCGGGAAGAAGTCCTCCCGCACCCGCTCCCAGTCCGCGGCGGCCACGACGAGCTGCGGCGCGTCCTGCGCCAGCGCCCGCTCGAGGGCGCGCAGCGCCCGTTCCGGCGGCAGGGGGAAGATCCCCGCGCCCTCGGCGCGGCGCGCCCCAGGGCGCGCCGCCATCCCGCTCTCCGCCCAGGGGCCCCAGCCGATGCTGACGCCCGGCAGGCCGAGCGCGCGCCGGTGGTGCGCCAGGGCGTCGAGGAAGGCGTTGGCGGCGGCATAGTTGCCCTGCCCGGGCGGCGGGAGGAGCGAGGAGAGCGAGGAGAAGAGGACGAACAGGTCGAGCGGCCGTTCCGCGGCCCAGCGGTGGAGCAGCCAGGCTCCCCGCAGCTTCGGCCGCAGCACACGGTCGAGAGACGCGGCGTCCATCCGCAGGAGCAGCCGGTCGTCGAGCACCCCCGCGGCGTGCACGATCCCGCGGATCGGCGGCCAGGCTTCTTCCTCGTAGGCGCCGAGGAAGCCGCGCAGCGCCGGCTCGTCCGCCACGTCGACGGCGGCGAGGTGCACGCTCGCGCCCGCGGCCTCCAGCTCGCGCACGACGGCGATCGACTCCCGGCGCGGGTCCTGCGGCGGGACCCCGCTCCAGCTCCGCCGCGGCGGCAGCCCGCTGCGGCTCATCAGCACCAGGCGGCGCGCGCCGCGCGCGACCAGCCAGCGGGCGACGCGCAGGCCGAGCGCGCCCAGGCCGCCGGTCACCAGGTAGCTGGCGTCGGGGCGGAGGAGGACGGGGGCGACGGCCGCGGCGGGCGCTTCGCGGCGCAGCCGGGAGGCCCGGCGCGCGCCGCCGCGGAACGCTACTTGGTCCTCGCCCCGCGCGTCGGCGATCTGCTCGTAGAGCATGCCCGCCTCGTAGGGCGGCGCCGCGGGGTCCAAATCGATCAGCCCTCCCCACAGCTCGGGGTGCTCCTGCTGACCGCAGCTCCTGGCGAGCCCCCAGAGAGGGGCCTGGCCGGGCGCCGGCAGACCCTGCTGCCCCGCCGGCTGCGCGCCGCGGGTCACGACCCACAGGCGCGGCGGCGGATCGAGGGCCGCCGCCGCTTGCACGAGGTGGAGGAGATCCTCTAGGGCCTGGCCGCCGATCGCGGCCGGTTCGTTGAGGGCGCCGAGGAAGACGATCTCGGCTCGGCCGGGGCCCGCGGCCGCCCGGAAATCGACGAGGGCGCGGCGGTAGGGCGCCGGCTCCGCGGGGTCGGCGGCGGGCCGCTCCCCCGCGGCGATCCGCCGGCAGCCGACGCCGTGGCCGCGCAGCTCCGTGGCGAGCGCAGATGCGAGCTCGCCGCCGCCGACGACGAGCCAGTCCCCTATCTTGTCGAGCGGCGCGCGCTCCCCCGCGGCGTCTGCGACCTGAGGCCAGTCGATCCGGTAGAGCAGCTCGTCGTCGGCGGGGCCGGCCGCCGCATGGCCGGCGCGCTTCAGGCAGAGCCCCGCGACCTCGGCCGCGAGCTCACCGCTCGGCGCGAGCAGCCGCAGGTCGACGACGACCCGGTCGTCCGTCCGCGACCGCAGCTCGGCGTGGCACCAGAGGTGAGCGCCGGGACGCTCGAGCACCCTGATCCTCTCGACGGCCGCCGGCAGGTAGGTCGTAGCCGCCGCGGGGCCCGCGGGGTCCGCGAGACAGGCCGCCGCCACCTGGAAGCCGGCGTCGAGCAGCGCGGGATGGACAAGGTAGGAAGCCGCCTCGCGCTCCAGCGCGGCGTCCAGCCGTAGCTCGGCGAGCGCCTCGCCGCCGCCGCGGCCGAGGGACCTGATCGCGCGGAAGGCCGGGCCATAGTCGAGGCCCCGCTCGGCCATCGCCCGGTAGTGCTCCGCGACGGAGAGCGGCTCCAGGCAGCGCTCGCGCAAGGCGTCGAGCGCGGCCTTCGAGCCGGCGGACGCCTCCGGCGGCCCGCCGGCGACGATCCTGCCGGCCGCGTTGCAGACCCACGGACCGCTCTCCGCCTCCCGGCTCAGCGCCTCGAAGAGGGCCGTGCCGCCCGCTTCGGGGGTGACCACGAGCTGCAGCTTGCGGAGCTCGCGCCCGGAGAGGAAGAGCGCCTCGAGGAACCGCACCTCCGCCAGGCCGCGGGCGCCGGGCGGGAGAGCGCGCGCCGCCGCGGCGAGGGCGAGCTCGAGCCAGAAGGCGGCCGGCAGGACCGCCGCGCCGCGCACCCGGTGATCGGCCAGCCAGGCCGGCGAGCCGGCGCCGACCTCGACCTCCCAGAACCGGCGCTGCGGCGCGACGGCGGAGACCAGCGGCTCGCCGAGGAGGGGATGGCCGCCGCGGCGCGCCGGCGCCTCCGGGACCTCCCGCCGCGCCGTCGCGAACCAGTAGCTCTCGCGCTGCCAGGGATAGCTCGGGAGGTGGACCACGCGGCCGGGAACCGGGAAGAGCCGGCGCCACTCCACGTCCCGGCCGGCGGCGTACAGCTCGCCGAGCGAGGCCAGCATCTCGCCCCGCTCGTCCTCGCCGCGCCGCAGCGAGGAGAGCACCGGCCCCTCGCGGCCCAGGTGCCGGAGCGTGGCGCGCAGGGCGGGGCCCAGCACCGGGTGCGGGCTGACCTCCAGGAAGATCGTGCGGCCCTCCGCCGCCAGCCCCTCGATCACCGGCACGAGACGGAAGGGCTCGCGCAGGTTGCGCGCCCAGTAGTGGGCGTCGAGCCGCTCCCCGGCAAGCGCGCCGCCGGTGACCGCCGAGTGGAAGGGGATGGCCGCCGCGCGCGGGCGGAGGTCGGCCAGGGCCGCAGCGAGCGGCTGCCGGAGCGGCTCCATCCACCGGCTGTGGAGCGGCATGGAGCTGTTGTGGAGCAGCCGGCAGCGGACCTCCCGCCGGCCCAGCTCGGCGAGCAGCTCCTCGACGGCCGCCGTCGCTCCCGAGACCACCGTCGTCGCCGGGCCGCTGACGCCGGCCACCTCCAGATCCGCCCTGCCGGCGAGCAGGTCCAGGACCTCCGCGTGCGGCAGCTCGACGACCGCGGTCAGACCCAGCCCGACCGTGCCCTGCATCAGGCGCGCGCGGCAGTCGACGACGCGCGCCGCCTCCGCCAGCGAGAGCGCCCCACAGGCGTAGGCCGCGGCGGCCTCCCCCAGGCTGTGGCCGCCGATGGCGTCGGGCACGATCCCCCAGGAGCGCCAGAGCTCGAACTGCGCCACCTGGAGCGCGAAGATCGCGCGCTGCGCTAGGTCCGGCTCACCCAGGCGGGAGCCTTCGGCGGCGGCCGCAAGCTCGTCGAGCAGGGAGCGCCCGCCGCCGTCGGGGAAGAGCCCCGCGCAGCGCTCGAGCGCTTCGCGGAAGATCGGCTCCCGCCGGGCGAGCTCCCACCCCATGCGCGGCCACTGCGACCCCTGCCCCGAGAACAGCATGACCAGTCTTGGCCGCGCGCCGACGCCGTCCGCTTCCGCGGCCGCGGGCGGCGAGGCCAGGGCACTCGCCGCCTCGGCGTGTGTGCGCGCGGGCACGGCCAAGCGGTACGGGTGGTGGTCGCGGCGGACGCTCGCCGTGTAGCAGATGTCGCGCAGCCGCGAGCCCGCCCCTTCGCCGGTCAGGAACCGGGCGTGCTCCCGGGCCAGCGCCGCCAGGGCTTGCGGCGTTCGCGCCGAAAGCGGCAGCAGGTGCCAGCCGGCCTCATCGCCGGCGGCCGGCGCGGGCGCCGCCGGCGCCTCCTCCAGGACGACGTGGGCGTTCGTGCCGCCGATGCCGAAGCCGCTCACGCCGGCGATCAACGGGGCCTCCGGCGCCGGCCAGGGACCCAGGTCCTGCTGCACCCGCAGCGGCAGCCAATCGAACGGGATCAGCGGGTTGGGCTCCTCGAAATGCAGGCTCGCCGGCAGCAGCCGGTGCTGCATCGCCAGCGCCACCTTGATCACGCCGGCGACGCCAGCCGCCGCTTCGGCGTGGCCGAAGTTCGACTTGACCGTGCCCACCGAGAAGGCGTCGCCGGGAGCGCGTTCCTCGCCCAAGACCGCCGCCAGCGCGGCGACCTCGATGGGGTCGCCGAGGCGCGTGCCGGTACCGTGCGCCTCGACGTACTGCACGCTCGCGGGAGGCACTCCCGCCCGCCGGTAGGCGTCGCGCAGCACGGCCTCCTGCGCCGGGCCGTGCGGGGCGGTCAGACCGTTGCTCGTTCCGTCCTGGTTGACCGCGCTGCCGCGGACGACTGCGATGACGCGGTCGCCGTCGGCCAGCGCGCGCGAGAGCGGCTTGAGCACCAGCAGGCCAGCCCCCTCCGCCCGGCCGATGCCGTCGGCGCGGGCGTCGAAGGGTTTGCACCGGCCGTCGGGAGCGAGCGCGCCGGCCTTGGAGAAAAAGAGGAAGCCGTCCGGCTTGAGGTTCAGCATCACGCCGCCGGCGAGAGCGGCGTCGCTCTCGCCGCTCCACAGGCTCTGGCAGGCCAGATGGATCGCGACCAGCGAGCCCGAGCAGGCGGTGTCCACCGCCAGGCTGGGGCCCTTGAGGTCGAAGCAGTACGAGATCCGGTTGGCGACCAGGCTGTTGGCGCCGCCGGTGCCGGAGTAGGCGTCGCCGCGGGAGAGGTCCGCGTAGAGGAGGTGCACGAAGTCGTCCGTCAGGGTGGCGACGAAGACGCCGGCGCGGCTGCCGGCCAGGCTGCCCGGCGGGATCCCCGCATGCTCCAGCGCCTCCCAGGTCAGCTCCAGCATCAGCCGCTGCCGCGGGTCGAGGTGCGCCGCCTCGCGCGGCGAGATGCCGAAGAAGAGCGGCTCGAAGCGGTCGAGGCCGGAGAGGAAGCCGCCGTTGCGGGTGATCATCTTGCCGGACGCGGCCGGGTCGGCGTCGTAGAGCGCGTCGGCGTCCCACCGCTCCGGCGGGATCGGCGTGACGGCGTCGACGCCGTCGCGCAGCAGACGCCAGTAGGAGCCGAGGTCGGGAGCGCCGGGGAAGCGGCAGGCCATGCCGACGATCGCGACGGGCTCGCGGTGGCCGAGCGGCTCCGCGGCAATCGGCGGCGGCGCGGCCGCGCCGGGCTCCGCCGCCAAGTGGCGGACGAGGGCGCCGATCGTCGGGTGTTCCCAGACCAGCGTCGGCGAAAGCGGCCGGCCGAGCCAGCTCTCGAGGTCCGCCGCCAGCGCTACCGACTCGACCGAGGTGAGGCCGTAGCGCGCGAGCGGCTGGTCGGGATCGACGGCGCCGGGGTCGATTCCGCCGCGCCGCGCCACGGCGGCGATCAGCCGGGCCTGCAGCTCGGCGGCCTCGACCGGGGGCGGCCCGGCGCCCGCGTCCGCCGCCACGGCGCCGCCGCCGGCGGTCCACTGCCCCACCAGCTCCAGCTCGCCGGCGAGGAAGGCCTCGCGGCAGGCCCGCCGTTGGATCTTGCCGCTGGAGGTCTTGGGGAGGCTCCCCGCGCGGATGAGGACGATCCCCCAGGGGTCGACCTCGTGCTCGTCGACGAGCCGCTGCCGGATGTCGCCGTAGACGGTCTCCAGCGCGAGCCCCGGCGCGTCTTCGATCTCCTGCACCAGCACGGAGCGCTCCTCGCCGTCGACGTCGAGAGCGAAGGCGGCGCCGCAGCCGGGGCGTAGGGCGGGATGGGCCTGCTCGGCCGTCAGCTCCAGGTCGTGGGGGTAATGGTTGATGCCGCGGATGATGATGAGGTCCTTGAAGCGCCCGGTGATGAACAGCTCGCCGCAGTGCAGGAACCCGAGGTCGCCGGTGCGCAGGAAGGGCCCGTCGCAGGAGCCGGCCAGGCGGGCGCGGAAGGTCTCCTCGGTGTCGTCCGGCCGCCCCCAGTATCCGAGCGCCACGCTGGGCCCCTGCAGCCAGACCTCCCCGACGCCGTCCGGCGGGCAGGCGGCGAGCGTCTCGGGATCGACGATCACCGCCCTTTGGCCTGGGAGCAGGGCCCCGCAGCCGACGACGCGCTGTGCCCCTTCGTCGTCCGGCGCTTCGACGACCCGGTGCCGCTCGAGCTCCTCCGCGCGCAACGCGCAGACCAGGGGCTCGGCGAAGGTGGCGTTGCCGGAGACGTCGGAGGTCCCCTCCGAGAGCCCGAAGGCGGGGTAGAACGCCGCCCGGCGGAAGCCGCAGAGCGCGAAGGCCGTGGTGAAGCGCTCGATGGTCTCCCAGCGCACCGGCTCGGAGCCGTTGAGCACGAAGTTGCAGCTCGAGAGGTCGAGGCCGGCGCGCTCCTCGGCGGTGATCCGGCGGGCGCACAGGTCGTAGGCGAAGTTCGGGCCGAAGGTGGCGCTCGCCCGATAACGCGAGAGCGCCTGCAGCCAGCGCGCCGGCCGGCGGACGAACGCCTCCGGCGGCATGAGGATGGCGGGCTTCCCCTGATACAAGGGGTGGAGGACGCCGAAGACGAGACCGAGGTCGTGGAACAGCGGCAGCCAGGAGACGCTGGCGGTCAACAACCGCTGCTCGAACCCGCGGAAGGCGCTCAGGTTGTGGACGGCGTTGCCGTGGCTGACCATCACCCCCTTGGGCGTTCCGGTCGAGCCCGAGGTGTACATCAGGAAGGCGAGGCTGTCGGCGCCGATCTCGGGCTCCCGCCACGCCGCCCCCGCGGTTGGCTCGCCGGCACCGTCGGTCGTCACCCAGCGCAGCTCGCCCAGGCCGGGCTCCCCGGCGAGGAAGGCCTCGGTGTGAGCGAGCATCTCGCGGGTGGTCAGCGCCGCCTTCGCCGCGGAGTCGGCGAGGATCGCCCGCAGGCGCGGCAGCAGCCGCTTGCCGCGCGCGATCGGCGGGGGATAGGCACAGACGCCGACGACGCCGGCATAGAGACAGCCGAAGAAAGCCTTGACGTAGTCAAGGCCGGCCGGATAGAGGAGCAGCGCGCGGTCCCCTTCACGCAGCGAGGAGCGGAGAGCGGCGGCGATCGCCCGCGCCTCCTCGTCCAGCTCGCCGTAGGTCAGCCGTAGCTCCTGCGCCTCGCCGTCGACGAGGTAGACGTAGGCGACTCCCGCGGGCTCCAGGAGTGCGCGCGTGCGCAGCACGTCGACCAGCGTCGACGCGGCGGCGAGCGGGGAGGGAGAGGTGTCCATGCGGCTCTTCCGGCGGCCCTACTCGACGGCCAGACCTTCGATCCCGCCGGGCAGGGGCTCGTAGGCCGACAGCCGCGGCAGCGCCTCGTCCCGCTGGCCGCGCGCGAGATCGAGGGGCCCGGCGTCGTACTCCACCTGGCCGTAGTCGAGCTTGATGATGCGGTCGGCCAAGTGGTAGTAGCGGTCGTCGTGGCTGATCACCAGGACCGTCTTGCCCCGCGCCTTGAGCTCGGGCAGGAGCTGCAGGTAGAAGGTCTGCTTGAACATCGGGTCCTGGTCGGCGGCCCACTCGTCGAACAGGTAGATCGGACGGTCCTCGAGATAAGCGGTGAGCAGGGCGAGCCGCTTGCGCTGCCCTTGCGACAGGTCGATCGTCGACAGCGCACTGCCGGTGACCTGCACCTTCCCCTGGAGCTGCAGCTTGAGCAGGTACTCCCGCGCCCGCGCGTCCAGCTCCGGGGTCTCCAGCCCGAGGATGCTGTCGAAGAGGAAGAAGTCCGAGAAGACGGCCGAGAAGCGCTGGCGATAGGTGTCGCGGTTCGCATCGACGACCGGCTCGCCGTCGAGCCGGATCTCTCCCGACTCCGGGACGTAGAGGCCGGTGAGGACCTTGGCCAGCGTGGTCTTGCCGCTGCCGTTGCCGCCGATGATGAAGACCAGCTCGCCGGGGCGGAAGGTGAGATCGATCGGCCCCAGCGTGAAGCTCGAGTCCTCCCCCTCGACGCGGAAGGTGTGGGTGACGCCGTCGAGGTCCAGCCGGCTCCAGGACGGCGGCACTCCGGCCGGCGCCGGCACCTCGTGCGTCGCCTCGTCGAGTGAGAGCCCCAGCGACTCCACCTTCTTCAGCGCGACGTTGGCGCGCACCAGGATCGGCAGGAGGCTGTCGAAGACCACGTCGAGCGGCACCATCATGTAGACCAGCGTCAGCACGTAACCCATCAGAACTTCGCTGGTGACCGGCACCAGCCGCGGCAGGCCGAACAGCAGCGCCCCGACGGCGGCGAAGAAGATCAACTGGCTCCAGCTGCCGGCCGCGGCGTGCAGCATGCTGCCGATGACGTTGTAGTGCTGGTACTCCGCGGAGGCGCGCCCCAACGACTGCTCGACGAACGCCCCGCGCCGGCCGCTGTGGAGCTTGAGCTCCTTGTTGCCTTCGGTCAGGGCGCGGAAATGCTTGAACAGCGCGTCCTGCGTCTCGCGGGCGAGCTTCATCAGCCCGCGCGCCCGGACGGTCGGCAACTGGATGCTGATCATCGACAGCGCCATCAGGACGACGACCGCGAGGAAGATCTTCCAGGACAGCCAGCAGAGGTAGACGAGGCAGCCGACGATGATCGCCGCCTGGATGCAAACCGCGGGGACGCTGATCAGGGCGGTGGTGATCGTGCGCACGTCGTCGGTGAGCGCGGCGAGGAGCCGCGGCGGGCCGATCTCCTCCAGCCGGCGCAGCGGCGCCGCCAGGATGCGCCGGGTGAGGTGCATCCGCAGGTCGTAGATCGACTTCTGGGCGAGCTTGATGAGCAGCGTCGAGGAGACGAAGCGGGCGATCGGCAGCAACAGGCAGAGCCCGACGAAGCTCCACACCAGGGTCGCCGACGACAAGCCTCCCTGGATGACTCCGCGGTTGATCAGGGCGATGAGCGCGGCGTTGCAGGCGCCCGCGATGAAGCCTCCGAGCACGGCGAAGAGCACGATGCCGCGCGACGTCCGGAGCAGGAAGGAGATCAGTTTCATGCGGGCGCCTTTCAGGTCGGGGAGGCGTCGTGGAAGAGGACCGAACGCGAGCCGGCGGAGCGGAGCTCCGGAGGCGCGGCGGAGTCGCGGACCGCGGCGGCGATTGCCGTCCGCAGACGCCCGGCCAGCACGCGGGCGTTGTCCCCCGCGCACATCGTCGAATGGTTGCCGTCCACGATCTGGATCGCGACCGGCTTGCCGGAGAGCGCGCTCCAGCCAAGCGTCGGATCCTCGACGTCGATCCCCAGCTCCGTCTGCAAGGTGCGCAGGAAGCCGGCGTCCTCCTCGGCGGCGCGGAGGAGGGTGAGCCGCCCGGGATAGGGCGACGGACGATAGCGCTGCAGGGCCTCCCGCCGGGCGCGGTACCCCTGGAGGAAGCGCCGCAGCCAGGAGACGCCCACGTCCTCCGCCACCAGCCCAGCGCGCCTCCCCTCTTCCAGCACGCGGCGCAGGCACTCCTCGGGCTGGAGGGCGCGCAGCTCCTCGTAGGAGACCGGCGGCGCCATGCCCTTCTGCAGCGACTGGTCCTTGACGATCTCGTAGAGGAGATAGGCGTCGTCGGGGACCACGCGGTGCACCGCCGGCGACCAGGCGTCGAGGATCGCCACCAGCGCCGCCTCCTCGCCCCGCGCGTGGAGCTGGCGCGCCATCTCGAAGGCGAGGATGCCGCCCATGGACCAGCCGCCGAGCAGATAGGGCCCCTCGGGCTGCACCTCGCGCACCGCTTCGAGATAGGCGGCGGCCATCTCCTCGATCGCGGGGGCGGCGGCCCCCACCTCGTCGAGCCGCGGGGCCTGGAGGCCGTAGAACCTCTGACCCGCTCCGAGGTGGCGCGACAAGTCGACGTAGCAGAGCACTTGGCCGCCGATCGGGTGGATGCAGAAGAACGGCGGCCCTTCCCCTTCCGGCTGGAGAGCGACCAGCGGCGCCCAGGCCGCAGGCTCCGCCGCGGCGCCGCGCAGGGCTGCGGCGAGTTGCTCGATCGTCCCCGCTTCGACGAGGAGGGCCAGCGGCAGCTCCTGGTCGAAGCGCTTGTGGATCATCCCCATCAGGCGCACCGCCAGCAGCGAGTGGCCGCCGAGGGCGAAGAAGTTGTCATGCACGCCGATCGGCCGGGTGGCGAGGACCTCCTGCCAGATGTCGACCAGCTCCGACTCGACCCGGTCCCGCGGCGGGACGAGCTGCGGGCCGTGTGGCGCCGAGCGGCCGGCGGCGGGCGCCGGCAGCGCCTTGCGGTCGAGCTTGCCGTTGGACGTGAGCGGAAGCGCTTCCAGGATGACGAAGGCCGCCGGCACCATGTAGTCCGGCAGCGACCGCGCGACGAACGCGCGGAGCTCCTCGACGTCGAGATCGGCCCCGCCGGCGGGCGCGACGTAGCCCACCAGCCTCCGGTCTCCCGGCACGTCCTCGCGCGCCAGCACCGCCGCCTCGCGGATCCGCGGGTGGGCGCGCAACGCGCTCTCGATCTCGCCCAGCTCGATGCGGAACCCGCGGAGCTTGACCTGCTGGCCGATGCGGTCGAGGAACTCCAGCGTCCCGTCGGTCACGTAGCGCACCAAGTCGCCGGTCCGGTAGAGCCGCGCCCCGGGTCGCGGGGAGAACGGATCGGGGAGGAAGGCCTCCGCCGTGCGGCGGGGATCGCCCTGGTAACCACGCCCGCCGCCCACGCCTCCGATGTAGAGCTGGCCGGGGATCCCGACCGGCAGCGGCTGCAAGGCCGGATCGAGGACGTAGACGCGCAGGTTGTCGAGAGCGCGTCCGATCGGCAGGTGGCGAACGTCGGGAGCTGGCGGCGCGGCGACGACGTGCTGGGTCACATCGTCCGAGCACTCGGTTGGCCCGTACGCGTTGAGCAGCGGGATCCGCGGGTAGAGGCGGAGCCAGCGGCGGCAGGCTTCCGGCGGCAGCGCTTCGCCCGTGATCAGGTGCCAGACGAGCGAGATCAGGGCCGGCC
>DASUNQ010000116.1:0-15667 GCA_036277075.1 Thermoanaerobaculia bacterium | reverse complement strand
CCACCTCGAGATGAAGTGGGCGCAGGCCGAGGCGATGCGCGAGGGCTACCTGCCGCTGCTCGACGTCTACCGCGCCGGCGGCCAACCGCTCTTGGGCAACCTCAACGCGGTGCCGCTCTACCCCGACAACCTGCTCTATCTCGCGGCGCCGTTCTTCTGGGCCTTCAACGCCCACTTCTGGCTGCACGTGCTGCTGGCGCCCTTCGCCATGGCCTGGCTGGGACGGGCCTGGGGGCTCTCGCCGCCGGCCGCCTGGGCGGCCGGGGTTTGCTACGGGCTCTCCGGCTTCTACCTCTCGAACTTGACCTTCTACAACCTGATCGCGGGGGCGACCCTGGCGCCGGCGCTGGTCGCGGCGGCGCTGCGGCTGACCGAGGCGGAGCGGCGGCGCGGCTGGCGGGCCGCGGCGGTCGCGGGGCTCTGGGCGCTCCTCCTCCTCGCCGGCGACCCGGTCACCGCGCTCCTCGCCGCGGTCCTCGCCTGGAGCGCCGTGGCCGTCCGCGGCGGGCGGCGCCTCGCTCCCTTCGGCCCGCTCGCCTTCGCCTTCGCCTGCGGCACGCTGCTCGCCGCGCCGCAGCTCGTCGAGTTCCTGCGCATCCTGCCGCTGTCGCAGCGCGGCCAGGGCTACGGGCGCGAGGCCACGACCGTCGCGAGCTGGGACCCGCAGCAGCTCCTCGAGTGGCTGGTCCCCTTCTTCTTCGGCCGTCCCGACCGCATGGGGCCGGGCGGCTTCTGGGGGCGGCGCTACTACACGAACTGGCAGCCCTACTACTACGCGCTCTACCCCGGGCTCTTCGCCCTCCTCCTGGCGGCGTCGGCGGGCCTGCCGCGCCGCCGCCGCGCCGCCTGGTGGGCGTGGGGCGCGGCCGGGCTCGGGATCTTCCTCGCCCTCGGGCGCTTCAACCCGCTCGCGGCGTGGCTCTTCGCGCTGCCGCGCGCCGAGGCCTTCCGCTACCCGGTCAAGTTCTGGCTGCTCGTCGCGGTGGGCGCGGCGGTCCTCTGCGGCATCGGCTTCGAGCGGGTCTTCGAGGCCGGCCGGCGGGCCGCCTTCCGCGCCGCTCTCGCCGTCCTCGTCGCGCTGCTCGCCGGGGGCTGGGCCCTCCTCTCCTTCCTGCCGGGGCCGGCCGAGGCGCTGAGCGACCTCCTCATCCCGCAGCGCCTGGGCGCGCCGTTCGCCGCCAGCGAGCGCACCCGCTGGGCGGGCCTCTGCCTGCTCTCGCTGCTCGTCCTGGCGGCGGTCGACCTCGCCTGCGGGCTGCTGCGCCGCCGGCCGCTGGCCGCCGGCACCGCGGCGCTCCTCCTCCACGCCGGCGCCCAGCTCTTCTTCCTCGCCCCGCTCGCGGCGCGCGACGCCGTGCTCCCCTACACGCTGCCGCCGCCGCTCCTCGCCGCCGTCCCGCCCGGCTCCTACGCCGAGCACGCCTCCTTCCTCGAGCTCTTCGGCGGCTGGAAGGACCGCGCCCGCTTCCCCGAGCCGCTCAACCGCTGGGTGGAGCGGCGCGCCTTCCACGACCTCTACCCGCTCGCCGGCCCGCTCTGGGGGGTGCGCTACCAGCTCAACACCTCGCCGGAGGGGCTCGACGCCTTCATGACCCGGATGGCGCGCGGCGCGATCAAGCAGAGCCCGGACCTGGCGCGCGTGCGCATGCTCGCCGCCTGGGGGCTCGACTTCGTGCTGATGAACCGCGAGCTGGCCAAGGAGGCGCTGCCGCACGTCCGCCTGGTGCGCCGCGCGCCGACCTTCGGTCAGGAAGTTTTCGTCTACGAGCTGATCCATCGTGCGCCGCGCGTCGTCTTCGCCGGCGAGGTGCGCCCGGCCCCGACCATGACGCACGCCTTCCGGATGCTCGCCTCCGGGGACTTCGACCCGCGGCGCATGGCCGTGGTGCGGCAGGGCGTGGCGGCGCGGCGCGGCGCCGGCGGCACGGCGCGTCTGGTCCGCGAGGAGCGCGAGGCGCTCGAGGTCGAGGTCGACGCCCGCTCGCCGGGCGTCCTCGTCGTCCAGCGCGCCCACCTGCCGATCTACCGCGCGACGATCGACGGCCGCCCCGCCGAGCCGACGGTCGCCAACCTCTATCGCCTCGGCGTCGAGGTCCCCCCCGGCCGCCACCGCGTGCGCCTCTGGGTTGACCGCCGCCCGCCGCTCTACGCCCTCAGCGGGACGGCGCTCGCGCTCCTCGCGCTCGGCGCCTTTGCGGCTCTCGACCGGCGGCGCGGGCTCGGCGCTCACATCGCGGAGGCTTCAGAGCAACCGCTCGAGCTCCGCAACGGTGAGCCGCGCCTGCTTGAGGATGTGTGACAGCGTCGAACGCTTGATCGGCCGGTGCGCAGGGACGATGAGCTTCAGGGTCTCGTCAGGGGTGCGCTTCTGGAGTCGGATGTGGCTGCCGCGCTGGCGAACGACGACCCAACCATCTCGCCGCAGAGCCCGAACTACCTGTTCGTAGCTCAGGCTCGGGACCTTCGTCATACCGCGATCTCGACGACCTCCGCGTCGGGAGCCATCGCCGCATCGTCCTCGACTGGCTCGAAGTACAGCTGGACAGCCTCCTGAATATTGGCGAGGGCTTCGTCGCGCGTATCGCCTTCGCTGATGCAGCCGGGCAGCGCGGGCACGACGGCGGTGAAGCCACCTTCCCCGCTCGGCTCCAAGACGACGAGCAGCTTCATATCCAGGTCTCCGGGCTTCGAGCGTAACACCCTGTCCGCCTCTGGGTCGACCGCCGCCGACCTTACGGGCGGTACTCGGCGATGCTCTACGGGATCAGGAAGTAGCTCGGCAGCCATGCGGCCTGGTGGAGGGCCTCGATGAGCTCGATGGCGCCGATCAGGGGCACGACGGCGCCGGCGCCGATGAGCTCGCGGCGGAAGGCGCGGCTGTTGAGGTGCAGCGCGCTCTCGTCGACGAAGGCGGACCAGCGCGGGAAGAACAGGGGCACCCGCCGCCGGTAGCCGGCGTAGCCCGCGAAGTTCTCGGCGAGAAACCTCTCTTCCGTGCGGATGACGGCGGGATAGTAGACGGCGAAGGCGACCGCGATGAGCAGCGGCGCGGTGAGCGTCTCGGTGCAGAGGCCCAGGCCGACGCCGCCGATCAGCGAGCAGAGATAGAGCGGATGCCGGCAGAGTGAGTAGGGGCCGGTGACGACCAGCTCCCGCTTCTTGCGGCCGCTGATGTAGGCGAGACACCAGAGGCGGCCGAGGAAGCCCAGCACGGTGAGCAGGATCCCGAGGATGAAGAGGGTCTCCTCGAACAGGATGTGGTTGGCATGGTCCCAGTAGTTCGAGCCCAGGAGAAGGAGGACCAGGACTGCGGCGCCGAAGGCGCGGCTGGCGAGGAGCCGCACGCGGGTGCCGCGGCACTGGAGGGTGTGCAGCCTGTCGAAGGTGCTCACTCCAAGCTCCTGCATCCATCCCTCCTCGAATGATCGATCAAATCATTCGATATCAATACTTTGGCGCGGCACGGGCTGAGCAGCCTTGTAGGCGAATCGGCGCCCGCTGTCAATGACCGCCGGCCCCGGACGCTCGGCTAGGATAGCCGCCCCGCATGCCCGCCCCCCGCCGCATCCGCAAGGTCCTGATCGCCAACCGCGGCGAGATCGCGGTGCGGGTGCTGCGCGGGCTGCGCGAGCTCGGGGTGCGCGGCGCCGTCGTCTACTCCGAGCCCGACCGCAAGAGCCTGCCGGTGCTCCTCGCCGACGAGGCCTACCCGATCGGCCCGGCCCCGTCGCGCGAGAGCTACCTGCGCGGCGAGGCGATCGTCGAGCTCGCCGTCCGCATCGGCGCCGACGCGATCCAACCCGGCTACGGCTTCCTCTCCGAGCGCGCCGAGTTCGCCCGCCTCTGCGGCGACGCCGGCGTCGTCTTCATCGGCCCGCCGCCGGCGGCGATCGCCGCCATGGGCTCCAAGGTCGAGAGCCGGCGGCTGATGATCGACGCCGGCGTGCCGGTCGTCCCCGGCGGCCGCGACCCGCTCCCCGAAGTCGAAGGCGCCGCCGCGGCGGCGAGCGAGCTGGGCTACCCGGTGATGCTCAAGGCCTCGGCCGGCGGCGGCGGCAAGGGGATGCGCCAGGTGCGCGAGCCGGGCGAGCTGGCCGCCGCCTACCGCGCCGCGCGCTCGGAAGCGGGCGCCAGCTTCGGCGACGACTCGGTCTACCTCGAGAAGTACATCGAGGACCCGCGCCACGTCGAGATCCAGGTCATGGGCGACCACCACGGCCGGATCGTCTCGCTCGGCGAGCGCGAGTGCTCGCTCCAGCGCCGCCACCAGAAGGTCGTCGAAGAAGCCCCTTCGCCCGCCGTCGGCGAGGACCTCCGCCGGCGCATGGGCGAGGCCGCGGTCAAGGCGGCGGCGGCGGTCGGCTACGCCAACGCCGGCACCGTCGAGTTCCTCCTCGCCAAGGACGGCGCCTTCTACTTCCTCGAGATGAACACCCGCCTCCAGGTCGAGCATCCGGTCACCGAGCTGGTGACCGGCATCGACCTCGTCGCCTGGCAGGTGCGCGTCGCCGAAGGCGAGCCGCTCGGCCCGGAGTTCGACCGCGCCCACCCGCGCGGCCACGCCATCGAGGTCCGCCTCTACGCCGAGGACCCCTACCGCCGCTTCGCCCCCTCGCCCGGCCGCATCGCTCTGCTGCGCTGGCCGCAGGGGCCGGGCGTGCGCGTCGACGCCGGCGTCATCGCGGGGGCGGAGGTGACGATCCACTACGACCCCATGCTCGCCAAGCTGATCGTCTGGGCGGCCGACCGCGAGCGGGCCCTGGCGCGCCTCGGGCGCGCCCTCGACGAGCTGCGGGTCGAGGGCATCCGCACCACGGCGCCGCTCTATCGGGCGCTCCTCGCCGACGCCGACTTCCGCGCCGGGCGCCTCGACATCGGCATGCTCGACCGCAAGCTGGCGGCGGGGGAGCTGGCGCCGTCGGGCGCCGCGGCCGGCGGCGCGTTTCAAGGGACCGGCGGGGAAGCCGGAGACCTGCCGTTGCTGGCCGCGGCGCTGGCGCACTTCGACCGCGTCTCGCGCACCGCCGCGACGGCGCCGCCGTCAGGCGGCGGCCGGCGCTCGCGCTGGGCGACGGCGGGGCGGCTCGGCTCGCTGCGGCCCGGGAGCCGGAGCTGAGCGCATGGAGCTGATCGTGCGCAGCGGCGAGCGCGAGGAGCCGGTGCGCGTCGAGCGCTCCGAGGCGGGCTACCGGGTGACCCTCGCCGGACGCACCTTCGAGGTCGACCTGGCGGCGGTGGCGGAGGAGCTCTACAGCCTGCGGGTGGACGGCGCGCAGCAGGA
Organism: Thermoanaerobaculia bacterium; assembly: GCA_036277075.1. Lineage (GTDB taxonomy): Bacteria > Acidobacteriota > Thermoanaerobaculia > Multivoradales > UBA5704 > DASUNQ01. The sequence continues at coordinate 10,386 of DASUNQ010000116.1, read as the reverse complement.
GGTCTCGGTCCACCGCCTCGAGGAGGGGCGCTACCGCGTCGCCTGGGCGGGGGGCTCGACCGAGGTCGAGGTGGCCGACCCGCTCACCGTCCTGGCGCGCAGCGCCCACGGCGCGGCCGCGGTCAAGGGCCCGCGCCGCGTCGCCGCCAACATGCCCGGCCGGGTCGTGGCGATCCTCGCCGCCGAAGGCACCGAGGTCGCCCCGGGCCAGGGCGTCGTGGTGCTCGAGGCGATGAAGATGGAGAACGAGATCCAGGCCGACCGCGCCGGCACCATCCGCGCCGTCTTCGTCACCCCCGGGCAGGCGGTGGAGGGGGGGGACCCGCTGTTCGAGATCGGATAAGTCGGAGCCCGTCCTCAGGCCGCTTTGAGAACGAAGCTGACGCGCACGGCGTCGAACGGAAAGAGGATCCGCCCTTCCTCCGTCCGCCTGAGAATCCCGGCGTCGAGCAGCGCATGCACGTCGGCGTGCACCGCCTTCACGTCCCGCTCGACCCGGCGCGCCGCCTCGCGCAGCGTCACGGGACCCGCGCCCGTCAGCGCCGCGAGCAGCTCCCACCGCTTCTGCGTCAGCACCTTGAACAACAGCGCCGGCGTCTCGAAGCTGATCACGGCTCCCTGCGGCCGCCCTTCGAGGGCCCGCAGCACCCGGCGATCGGTTTCCTCGCGAGACGAGACTTCCAGAGTCACGGTGCGCATGTCAGGGCCTCCATCGATCGACGTCGCTCCAGAAGTCGGCTAGCAGTTGGGCGACGGCACCTTCCAAACCACCAGTTCCGCGAACGCGCTCTCGGCGAGGACGCGGCGCTCGTCGAGCAGCAGCTCGGCGGCCATGTTGGAGAAGATAACAACACCCGCGGCGTTGTCAACTAATCCAACACGTTCGAGGGATGGCGGCGATGGCCGCCTCGGACCGGACGAAGCGGTCGTCGGCTCGGGGTCGGTTAGGTGGTGGAGGCCGGCGCGGGAGCCGGGGAATCTTGGGGCGACGCGGACGTCACCCGAGCGGTGCGGAAATCTCTGCGAGCCGCTGCGAACGGCCTCCGAGGGGCCGGAGATGGCCTCCCGAGACCTCGGAATCGATTCCAGGAGCCTGGAATGGATTCCCGGAGCTTCGGAAGAGATTCCGGAGCGCTCGGGATCGATTCCCAGGGCTTCAGGATTCGATTCCGCGGTGCTTGGAATCGATTCTCAGGGCCTTGGATTAGGTTCCGCGCTCCCCGGAATCGATTCCCGACGGCTCGGAAGGGATTCCGCAGGCTTCGGAGGGCATTCCGAGGCTCCGGGAGGACATCTCCAGGCTTCCGCCGGGGAATCTCGGGGTGCCGGGAGTCAAAGAGGCTGGGCGGCCGGACCGAAGACACCGCTGGCGGCGAAACTCACGATCTGGCGCGCACGACCTCGGTGAAGGCGAGGAGGTCGTCGAGCCGGGTGCGGACGACCTGCTCGACGATCCCGAGATTCAGCGAGTCGTAGCCGTGGACCAGGACGTTGCGGAACCCCGCCATCTCCTTGAGAGCGGTGGCCAGCTCGGGCGCGAGCCATCCGGCGCGCTCGAGGAGATCGAAGAGATCGCGATTCGACCGGGGCTCGCCGAGGCGCTCGTCCGAGACGACATGGGAGGCCACGTCGAGCGCGGCCTCGATGGCGAGGTGCAGCGTGCGGGTCACGAAGCGCTCTTCGCGGACGTCGGTGCGCAGCCGCTCGAGGTTCGCGTGCGCGCGGAGCTCCCGCACGTGCGTCTCGACGGCCGCCAGCTTCTTGAACACCAGGTCGCGATCGGTCATCCCGCGGCGGGCTGGCGGCGGTAGCGGCGGAGGATGGGCTGGAGGTCGAAGAACTCGCGGCGGGCCTTGACCTCGAAGGCGATGCGCCGGGACGGGTCGCGGTCGAGGAGCAGACGGCCGTCGCGCAGGACGCGGTGGACGAGGTCGACCGGGGCGTCGTCGAGGACGATCAACTGGACCGGGCGGCCGAGGAGGCGCTCGAGCTGCTCCTCGAGGCCGAGCTCGAGGCCGGCGAGGCCCGGCCGAGGTCCCGACGCGGTGAGCACCGCGAGGTCGACGTCGCTCCCCGCGTGCGCCTCGCCGCGGGCCACGCTGCCGAAGAGGTAGGCCGCCGCCATCCCTTGCGCAGCGGGCGAGTCGGCGAAAAACTCGCGTAGCGCCTGCTCGATGTCGGCGGTGTCCATGCGGCGATTGTACGCGCCCGCTACGCCGTGCCGGCCGCGCTCCGGGCGAGGAGCGCTCCAGGCGGAACGAGTGCCCCTTTCGTGGCTGGGAGTGGTTCCAAGCGCGGATCCAGCGGATACAGGCCGGACAGGAGTGGTTCCAGGCCGGAAGCGAGTAGACACAGGACAGCGACGAGTAGATCCAGGACAGCTGCGAGTGCTTCCAGACGCGAAACCAGTGGTTCCAACGTAGATCCGAGTGGTTCCAGCCGCGAAACCAGTGGTTCCAGGTCAGATAGGAGTGGTTCCGCCGTGGAACCCAGTGGTTCCAGCCGCGGAACCACTCCATCCACGGAAGGGACGCTCGCAGCGCCCGTCGGAGCGGGTCTTTTCGGTGCCGCGGTTCGGCGGGGAGGTCTCGAGGATCTCCCGCCGCCGGCTGAGCCGCCCCGGCCAGGGCTAAAGTGCTGCGGCTTTCCGGGGGGACTCGCTATATCTCGAGCCTCGCCCCCGCCGTCTCCGGCAGGGTCCACACCCACGCCCCCGCCAGCGCCGCGAAGGCGGCCGCCAGCGCGATCCCTCCCGCCAGCCCCCAGCGCCCCGCCACCGCGGCGATGGCGAGGGGCGCCACGAACTGGATGCTGCGGGTGACGTTCATGATCACCGACATCGCTGCGCCGCGCACCCGGGTGGGGAAGAGCTCCGAGAAGTAGGGGCCGTAGCACGACCAGGTGCCGGTGCCGATCCCCGCCACGAGCATGCAGGCGAGCCCCACCGCCGGCCGCGCCGCGAGGGCGTCCCAGAAGAGGGTCACCAGCGCGAGGCCCACCGCCGTCACCGCGCAGTAGAGGGTGAAGGCGCGGCGGCGGCCGAGGCGGTCGGAGACGACGCCGAAAGTGAGGTAGCCGAGGAGCGAGCCGGCGACGAAGGTGAGGGTCCACCAGCCGGAGCCGAAGATCGAGAGGCCGCGCTCCTTCTGGAGATAGCGCGGCAGCCAGACGACGGCGAACCAGTAGGCGGACATGTTGAGCCCGGTCAGGACGAAGGCGCGGGTGAAGAGGCCGGCCAGGTCGGCGGCCACGAGCTGCGCCAGGATCGGCCGGCGGCTGCGCGCCGTCTCCGCCGCGGCGAGCCCGCCGGCGGCGAGGCGCCGCTGGTGCGCGAGCCAGAGGTCGGACTCCGGGAAGCGGCGCCAGGCGAGGAGCGCCAGGCCGGGCAGCGCCGAGAGCAGGAAGACCGTGCGCCAGCCGGCCGCCGGCGCCAGGAACGAGCCGACGATCGCCGCCAGCCCCAGCCCCGCCGGCGCGCCGCTCTGCGCGATGGCGCCGTAGCGGCCGCGCAGGGCGGGCGGGAAGGTCTCCCCGAGCATCGCCTGCCCCGCGCCCCAGGTGCCGCCGATGCCGAGGCCGGCGAGGCCGCGCGCCAGGAACAGCGCGGTCGCGCTCGGCGCCAGCGCGCAGAGGGCGTTGCCGAGGCAGAAGGCGGCGATCGCCACGACCAGCGACAGCCGCCGCCCGAGCCGGTCGCTCATCCAGCCGAAGAGGAGGCCGCCGGCGCCGGTCGCGCCGACGCCGGCCGCCGTCAGCCAGGCGAGCCCGCGCTCGCTCAGGCCCAGCTCGTCTTGCACCGGCTGCAGGACGAAGGAGAGGAGCATCAGCGAGTAGAAGCCCGCGCACCAGGCGCCCCAGGCGAAGGCGAGGACCCGCCGGTGCGCGCGGCCGGGGCGCTCCTGCTCGCTCCACAGGAGCGGCGCGGCGGCGGGGGCCGCTATCGCGTCACCTTCATGTAGAGCAGGCTGTGGCGGCCGAAGTCCTTGGGGCGGACGCTCTCGCCTCCTTTCTTCGACTCCCCGGTCTCGCAGTCCATGCGGAAGGCGTCGGCGGCCTGCCACTCCAGGATGCAGTAGAGGGACTTCTCCTGGAGCGGACCGTGGTCGAAGCCGCTGAGGTCGAGGTGGTGGGGCGTCGCCTCGTCGTCGTAGCGGTAGCGGAGCTCGAAGTCCTCGTCCACCCCCTCCCCCTCGAGCGACCAGAGGGCGCGCCCGCGCTCGTTGAACGACAGCGTGTGACGGTTGCCCTCGGCGTCCTCGCCCGTCCAGTTGCCGAGCAGCTCCTCGGGGCCGTGGGCGCAGGCGGCGAACAGCGCGGCGAAGGTCAGGACGGCGACGGCCCAGGCTGGACGTCTCATCGGTCGGCTCCTTTCGCGGCGGCGGATGGTCGCAAGAGGATACTCCCTGGCGGCGGAGCGGTATCGTCTCCCGCCGATGCCCTCCCGGCTCGCACCGCGCGGCGAATGGGCGGCCGCCCTCGTGCTGCTCGCCGCCTTCGCCGCGCTCTGCGCCCACGGCCTGGTCTGGGACTCGCCGACCGTCGACGAGTTCGCGCACCTGCCGGCCGGCCTCCACACCCTGCGCAGCGGCGACTTCGCGCTCTTCCCGCTCAACCCGCCGCTGGTCAAGGTGTTGACCGCGCTGCCGCTGCTCCCGCTCGAGCCCAAGCTCGACCTGCGCGGCCCGATCGTCCACAGCGGCTGGTTCCCGTGGCAGTACGGCACCGAGTTCATGGAGCGCAACCGCGCCGAGTACCGGCGGCTCTTCTTCCGCGGTCGGCTGCCGGTGGTCGCGCTCGGGGTGCTCCTCGGGGCGCTGGTCTGGCGCTGGGCGCGGGCGCTCTACGGGCCCGAGGGGGGGCTCCTGGCGCTGGGCCTCTACGCCTTCCATCCCGCGTTCATCGCCCACGCGCACCTGGCGACGGTGGACGTGGGTCTGGCGCTCTTCGCGCTGCTCGCGCTCTACGCCTTCTGGCGCTTCACCCGCCGGCCGGGCCCCGGCGCGGCGCTCCTCTGCGGCGTCGCGCTCGGGCTGGCGCAGCTCGCGAAGCTCACCGCCCTGCTGCTCTACCCGGCGCTGCTCCTGTTGGCGATCTGGGAGCTGGCGCGGGGGCGGCGGTTCGGGCTCGGGAGCGGCGGGGGCACCGGCGCGGGGTGGCGCGGCGCGGCGGCCAGCCTCGGCGCGGTGGCGGCGATCTTCGCCGTCAGTGTGCTGGTGCTCGACGCCGGCTACCTGTTCCAGGGGGTGGGGCGGCCGGCGGGCTCCTTCCGCTTCGCCAGCGCGCAGATGCGCGCTCTCTTCGCGCTCCTGCCCGACGGGCTGCGGGTGCCGCTGCCGACCGCCTACCTCGTCGGCTACGACGCGCTGCAGCGCATCAACGAGGCCGGCGAGTATCCGACCTATTTCTTCGGCCGGGTGCGCTACGGCGCCCTGCCCGTCTACTTCCCGGCGACGCTGCTGCTGAAGACGCCGCTGCCGCTGCTCGCGGCCTGGCTTTTCGCGCCCCTCGCCGACGGCGGACGGCGCGACGGGGAGCGCTTCGTCTGGCTGCCGGCGCTCGTTTTCCTGACCGTCTTCTGCCTGCTGTCGCAGGTCCACTACGGCATCCGCTACGTGCTGCCGGTCGTGGCGCTGGGGATCGTCTGGGCCGGCCGCCTGGCGCCGCACCTGGCGCGGGAGCGGCGCCCGGTGCGCTTCTTGGCGGCGCTCGTCCTCGCCTTCTACCCGCTCGCCGCGCTGCGCGCGACCCCCGACACGATCGACTACTTCAACCCCCTGGCCGGCGGCCGCGGCGACGCCCTGCTGCTCGACTCGAACCTCGACTGGGGGCAGGGGCTGCAGCGGCTCGCGGCGTGGATGGAGAGCGAGAAGGTGGAGCGGGTCGGCCTGGCCTACTTCGGCCACGCCGACCCGGCGCTCTACGGCATCCGCTGGCAGCCGCCGCGCCGCGCGGGCGGGCCGGAATGGACCGCCGTCTCGGCCAACTTCCTCCACGGCCTCCCGTACGCGACCTACTACTGGGGCCGCATCGTCCCCGTCCCCGCCGGCGCCTTCACCTGGCTCGCCGCCTACCCCGAGCGGCGCTACCTCGGCGGCGGGCTCTTCCTGGTGCGCACCGGCCCCTCACTCACCAGAGGAACGCGTAGCTCACCTTGAAGAAGTAGGCCTGCTCCTGGCGGCTGAGGTCGAAGTTCTGGTCCCCCAGCTCGTCCTGGCTGTAGCCGAGGAAGACCAGGGTGCGGGCGTTGAGCTTGTAGGAGAAGAGGAACTGGCTGACGATGCTCTCCTCCTCCGGCCGCACGGTCGCCCCGGGGTTGTAGAGGGAGAGGTCGCGCTCGACGTCGCGGTGCTGGACGATCGCGCGCACGAACATCCGCGGCGTGAAGTGGTAGCGGAGGGTCGACGAGATCGTCGCCGCCCGCTGATACTCGCCGCCGTCGTCGGGGCGGTGGCGGCCGCTCACCTCGAAGACCTGGCGGTTGTACTGGACGTCGCCGAAGAAGCTCTTGCCGAGCTGGAAGTCGACGCGCGGCCGGATCTGGAGGAAGGTGACCTGCCGCACGTTGGTGGTGTCGATCGTCTCGCCGCCGCGGACGAAGAGCTCCAGGCCCAGGTCGCCGCGCGGCCGGACCTGCATCAGCAGGTCCGAGCGCATGTTGGTGAACATCCGGCCGCGCAGGCTCTCGTTGTTGGGGCGGAAGGCGAACCGGACCACGCTCTCCCGCGGCCCTTCGTAGAAGACTTGGACGTTGGAGTTCTTCTGCAGGACCCGTTCGGTCTGCGCGTCCTGTTGATAAAGGGCGTCGACGTGCACGGTCAGCCGCTGGTACCAGGAGTCCTCCCCGCCCCAGAAGAAGCGCTGGATGAAGCCCCCGGTCTCGCGGACGCCCACCTGGGGGATGAAGCCGCTGTCGGCCCGGAACTCGGGGGCGAGCTCGCCCGCCCCGACGACCCAACGCCAGTCGCGGGTCGAGTGGCTCCAGTCGACGAGGAAGGCGGTGCCGTCGAACGAGTCGGTGGGCTGCCGGTTGGCCAGGGCGAACTGCCGCGGATAGCTGGTGTCGGAGGCCATGACGTGGGTGCGGAGCGTGTTGGACTCGGTCACCCGCCAGTTGGCGTCCAGGCCCACGACCTGGTTCTCGTAGTCGGTGCCCTCTCGACCCGTGTACAGCAGGCCCAGGGTGGAGGTCTCCCCGAGGTCGCGGCGGTAGCGCAGGATGCTGCCGGTCACGTCCTGCACCAGCGTACGCTGCACCGAGCGCTCGGGCCCCGGCAGCACCAGGTTGTTGAGCTGGTCCTCGGTGAACATCACGCCGTAGGCGTTGGGGCCCCCCTTGCCGGTGAGCCGCAGACCGTACTCGGGATCGGCGACGGTGCGGGTGAAGACGGCCTCGAACGGGGTTTCGAAGAAGTCGGCGCCCTCGAGAAAGAACGGCCGTCTCTCCGGGAACTGGAGGGCGAAGCGCTCGTTGACGGCGAGCTCGATGGTGTCGGTCTCGACCTGGGAGAAGTCGGGGTTGAGGGCGGCGCCCAGGACGACGTTGGGGGTGATGCTCCAGCGGGCCGAGACCCCGAGGTCGGAGTCCTCGTCCCCCTCCGTCAGCGGCGCGCTCTGCGACGCCCGGGTGTCGGCGCGGGTCGCGGTCAGCGTGGGCACCACCTCGACGTTGAGGCCGGTCTCCATGTCCTCGAGCCCGCTGATGGCGTCGAACTGGCAGACGAAGCAGTTCTTGCTGCGGTCCACGCGGCCCGAGCGGAGCTGGTGGAAGACGTCGCGGGAGTACTCGCGCGAGGCGAGGAAGCCCCAGGTCTGAGGTTCCCGGGTGCGGGGGAAGCGGAGCTGCTTGAAGGGGATCGCCAGCTCCACCACGTAGCCGGACTCGGTGATCCTTCCGGCCGAGTCCCACAGCGCGTCCCAGGAGTAGTCGAGCCGCTGCAGCTTCTCCACCTTGGGCCCCACCTCGGTCACCGGGCGGAAGTCGGCCACCACCGCGTCGGTCTGGATGCCGAGGGGATTGACCTGGAAGTAGAAGGCGCGGCGCCGGTCGTCGAAGGCGTCGATGAAGAAGCCCACGGTGTCGTCGGAGTTCGGGGTGTCGCGGTCGGCGTAGAAGGCCCGCACGGCGCCGGGCTCCGGGTCGTGGGCCCGGAAGGCGACGTAGAGGTTGGCCTCGTCGTAGGTCACCAGGCAGTCGGTCTCCACCGGCGCCGGGGTGTTCTCCCCGGGGTACCACTCGAAGCCCACCGGAATCGGGCTCGCCTGCTCCCAGGCGGGCTCGTCGAGCCGGCCGTCGATGATGATGTCGGAGGTGGCGCGGGCGACGCCGAACCTCTGGCGCGGCCCCGCGGCCGTCTGCTCCGGAGGGGAGCCCTCCTCCGGGGTCTGGGCCGGCGGCGCCTCCTCGGTCTGCGTCTCCGGGGTCTCGGCCGGCTGGCTTTCGGCGGCCGCCTCCTCGGGGGTCTCCTGGCCCGCTTCGCTGCTCTGGGCGGCGGCGGCGGCGGGAAGGGTCGACGACAGAGCGAACAACAGGCACACGGCGAGCGGTCCGGGGCAAGTCAGGCGGATTGCCTTCACTGGATCCTCCTTCTTGGAAGGGATGTGCTCCAGTCGCACAGTGCCGTCCACCGCCTCCCGCGGGACGAAAACCGCCCCCTGCGCCCGGGTGATGCTGTCCCGGCCCCCCGCCGATTCCACACTGGTAGAGTGCCGTACCACCCTGAGGAGACCGCGCCGCATGCCTCACCCCGTTTCGCCCCTGCTGGCCCTCTTGATCCTGACCGCCGCCACGGCCGCCTTCGCCAACGGGCCGGCCGCCGCCCCCGACGCGCAGGGGCTGTGGATCGGCCAGGTCGTGCACACGCGGGGAGAGGTGGAGTTGGACCTCGCCGTCGAGCTGGGGCGCGCCGCCGGCGGGGGTCTGGTGGGGACGATCGACTTCCCCGTCCGCAACATCCTGTTCCACCCGCTCGACGGCGTGCGCCAGGAGGGCCGGGAGGTGACCTTCACCTTCAACTGGCACAACCCCGAGCTGGACAAGCGGGAGTCCGCCCCCTTCAGCGGCACCCTTTCGGCCGACGGGCGGACGTTCGAGGGGGTGATGAACGACGAGGGCACCCCCCTGCGCTTCGAGCTGCGGCGCCTCGGCGATCCCGGCACCGAGCGGCCGGTGCGGGCGGAGCAGCCGCTGGCCGCTCTCGGCGCCTCGGGCGCAGAGCTGCGCGCGGCGTTCAACCGCGACGCCGATCACCCGCGCCTGGTGCTGCTGCTCTCGCCGACGTGATGGATCTGCCTGATGAGCGCCCGGGTGGTGCAACGCTACGTGCTGGACGACATCGCCGACCCGCGGCTGCGGGTCTACATGGTCTGGGGGCCGATGCTGGACAAGGAGACGGAGGCTGACGCGCGCCACGCCACCACCTTCATCCAGGACCCGCGGCTGACGCACTTCTGGACCGACTCGGACGGCGTGGCGGAGCGGTTCAAGGCCCCGCTCGGCCTGACCGACACCGACGCCTGGGACACCTTCCTGCTGTTCTCGCCGGGCACGCGCTGGACGGAGGAGGCGCCGCGGCCGTCCTCCTTCATGCACGTCGGCAAGCCGCTGCCGAAGGAGCGGCGTTTGAACGCCGTCACGCTGGCCGCCGAGGTACGCGCCGCCCTCGCCGGCGCGCCTTGAGCGCAGCGTGCTTGAGCTGATCCCCCTCCCCGCCGCCGAGGACGCCGGCGACGAGGTCTTCGTCCTCCCGGCCTCCTTCGCCCAGCGGCGGCTCTGGTTCCTCGAGCGGCTGGAGCCGGGGAGCCCGCTCTACAACATCCCGGTCGCCCTGCACCTCGCCGGCGAGCTGGCGGTGGGCGCGCTGGCGGGCGCGCTGGCGGAGATCGTCCGCCGCCACGAGCCGCTGCGCAGCGGCCTGGAGGCCGACGGGGACGAGCCGGTGCAGGTCGTGGCGCCGCACCGGGAGCGCCCGCTGCCGCTGGTCGACCTCTCCAACCGGTCCGCCGCGGGCGCGCGGGAGGCGGCCCGCGCGCTGGCCCGGGCGGAGGCGGCGCGCCCCTTCGACCTCGAGCGCGGGCCCCTCTTCCGCTGCCTCCTGGCGCGCCTGGGCCGGCGCGAGCACCTGCTGCTCGCCACCTTCCATCACGCGGCGGCCGACGGCTGGTCGCTGGGCGTCTTCCACCGCGAGCTCGCCGCCCTCTACGGCGCCTTCCGGCAAGGGCTCCCCTCGCCGCTGCCCGAGCTGCCGATCCAGTACGCCGACTACGCCGGCTGGCAGCGGGAGCTGCTGGCCTCGGGGGTGCGCGAGCGTCAGCTCGCCTACTGGCGGGCGCAGCTCGCGGACGCCCCGCGGGTCGCGGCGCTGCCCGCGGCGCGGCCGCGGCCGGCGG
>DASUNQ010000115.1:0-22137 GCA_036277075.1 Thermoanaerobaculia bacterium | reverse complement strand
GTGGAGGACGACGATCCCCGGGACCGCGAAGAGGGTCCGGTAGGCGCCGGCGTGGAAGTCGCCGTTGTTGCCGAGCTGGTAGAGCACGGCGTCGAAGTCCGCGGCACGCGCCGGCAGGTCGGCGAGCGGGTGGACGGGGGGGAGCGCGTCGAGGAGCGCACGCGGCGGGCGCGGGCCAGGCTCGGCGAAGACTTCGATGTCGAAGTGGCGCGCCAGGTGCGGCAGCAGCTCGGCGTTGTAGTCGGCGATCCCCGAGGCGAGCGGCGGGAGCGGGGTGACGTAGGCGAGACGTGGCTTGTCATCCCGAGCGAGAGCGAGGGATCTGGGGGCCGGGGCGGCGCGAAGTTCTTGTGGCTCTGCACCGTTCATCGCGCCGCCCCCCGCCCAGATCCTTCGCTCTCGCTCAGGATGACACTGTAGGGGCTGTGTCGCGCAAGAATCATCCTAAGCCTCCGCCGCTGCATCGCAACTTTTCGCCAGGGCGCCTTTTCCCTACCCGTTCTTTTGTCTTTGCTGTTGCTGTTCACCGTCAAGCCTTCCGCAGGTCCTCGACGCCCGTGGTCAGCGCCGCGAGCTTCTTCTTCCTGAGCGCCTCCTCGCGGTCGCTCATCGTGCCGGCGGCCGAGCGCATCCCTGAGCGCAGGCGGTCGCGGAAGTCGTTGATCGCCCGCCCGTCGCCGCCCTGCGCCGGCGTCGGCACGAGCAGGGTCTCGCCGAAGTCCACCTCCGGGAAGCCGCGCGGCCCGAAGCGCGGCTGGTCGCCGCGCGCCTTCGCTTCCAGCGCCTTCAAGACCATGTGCGGATGGATCGGCACCTGATCGATGCGCACGCCGACGGCGTCGAAGATCGCGTTGGCCACCGCCGGCGGCACCGGCAGCAGCGGCCCCTGGCCGACCTCCTTGGCGCCGAACGGGCCCTGCGGGTCGGGGTCCTCGATCAGGTACGTCGTCACCGGCGGCATCTCGAGGAAGGTGGGGCTCTTGTACTCCAGCAGCGACGGGTGCTTGTGGACGAGGGCGGAAGAGAGGTGGCGCGGCAGCCGCCGGAAGGCCTGCTCCTCCATCATCGCCTCGCCCAGCCCCATGTAGACGCTCCCTTCGACCTGCCCGAGCACGAGGACCGGGTTGATGGAGCGCCCGACGTCGTGCGCGATCCAGACCTGCAGCGGCTCCCAGAGCCCGGTCGCGGGATCGACCTCCACCTCGACCACCGCCGCGGTGTAGGAGTAGGCGGGGGAGGGACCGACGCCGGCGCCGCGGTAGCGCCCCGGCGACCGCGGCGGCACGTAGCTGCCGGTTGTTCCCACCGTGCCGAAGCGGGCCTCGGCTGCGACCACCGCCTCGGCGAAGGCGAGCCCGCGCTCCGGCTCTTCGGCGTCGAAGACGCGCCCGCCGGCGAAGACCAGCCGCGACGCCGGCACCTCGAGCTGCTCGCCGGCGGCCTCGGCCAGCATCGTCTGCGCCCGCTCGGCGGCCTGGAGGGCGGCGTTGCCGACCATCAGCGTCACCCGCGACGAGTAGCTGCCGAGGTCGACGGGCGTCAGATCGGTGTCGCCGACGCACAGGCGGATGTCGGCGAGCGGCACGCCGAGCACCTCGGCGACGATCGCCGCCAGCACCGAGTCCGAGCCCTGGCCGATCTCCGCCTCACCGCAGAAGACCGCCACGGCGCCCGAGCGGTCGAGCTTGAGCTGCACCCCCGACTGCGGCATGTGGTTCCAGTAGATCGGCAGCCCCGCGCCGCAGAGGTAGGAGCCGCAGGCTAGCCCCAGCCCGCGCCCCTCCGGCAGCTTCCCCCAGCGCTCGCGGAAGCCGCTGCCCGCGACCACCGCCTCGATGCACGGCCGCAGGCCCATCGAGCCGATGCGCAGCCAGTTGGCGGTCGTGCTCTCGGGAGCGGCGAGCATGCCCAGCCGCAGGTCGGCGGGGTTGCGGCCGAGCGCCACCGCGATCTTGTCGAGGTGGACCTCGAAGCCGAAGCGCGGCTGCGGCGTGCCGTGGCCGCGCTTGGGGCCGCAGGGGGGCTTGTTGGTGAAGGTGCGGACGCCGTCGAAGCGGTAGGCCGGCAGCTCGTAGGTGACGGTCTGCAGCGCGCCGGTGTAGTAGGTCGAGGCCACGCCGTAGCTGCCGTAGGCGCCGCCGTCGAGAGCGGTCTCCAGGTGCTGGGCGGTGATCGTGCCGTCGCTCCGGACGCCCGTCTTGAGGCGCATCAGCACCGGGTGGCGCCCGCGGTGGCAGTAGAAGACCTCCTCGCGCGTCAGCGTCACCTTGACCGGCCGGCCGAGCTTGAGGGCCATCTTCGCGGCCACGATCTCGTGGCTGAAAGGATCGCTCTTGCCCCCGAAGCCGCCGCCGTTGGGGCAGACCACGACGCGGATGCGCGCCGCCGGGATCTCCAGCACCTTGGCCAGGGCGCGGTGGACGTAGTGCGGCGTCTGGGTCGACGAATAGACGGTGACCCGGTCGTCGTCCTCCGGCACCGCCACCGCCGCGTGCTGCTCCATCGGCAGGTGGGTGTTGCCGTCGTAGAAGAGGACGTCCTCGAAGACGCGGTCCGCCGCGGCGAAGCCCGCTTCGAGGTCGCCGAACTGCAGCGAGACGAGCTTGTGCACGTTGCCGCCGTCGCCGTAGTCGTGGATCCGCGGCTCCGGCGTGGCCAGGGCCTCCTCGATCGTGGCGATCGTCGCCAGCGGCTCGTAGTCGACGCGCACCCGCAGCGCCGCCTCCCAGGCAGCGTCCTCGGTCGCCGCGGCGACCGCCGCCACCGGGTCCCCGACGAAGCGCACGCGGTCGGGGCAGAGGGCGTGCTCGTCCTGCGACACGGGCAGGATGCCGAAGGGGATGGGGAAGTCCGCGCCGGTCAGGAAACCGAGCACCCCCGGCACCTCTCCGGCCTCGGCGAGGTCGATGCCGCGGATGCGCGCGTGCGGCACGGTCGATCGCACCAGCCGCAGGAAGCACATGCGCGGGAAGGTGAGGTCGTCGGCGAACCGGGTGACGCCGGTGACCTTGGCGCGCCCATCGACGCGGCGGAACGGCTTGCCGACGAGCGAGGTCTCGCGCTCCGGTCTCGGCGCCGGCTCTTGGGCAGGCTTGCGGGCGGGCTCGGCCATCCTTGGAAGGCGCTGGAAAGTCGCCAGAAAGGCGCTAGGGCCCGCTAGAAGGCGCTCGTGTCGATGAAGTTGCGGTTCTTCCCGGGCGGGTTGCGGTAGGCCTTGCTCCGGCACGGGAGGGCGAGCAGCGGGTTCGTCGGGCACTCGGTGACGAGGATGGTGAAGTCGACGTCGCTCATGTTGGCGATGAACACCCACCAGTGGCCGTTCACCGACCGGCCGTCGAGCACCTTGATCGTGACCTCGACGTTGCGCGGCCCGAAGAACCAGAAGGCGCCGGAGTCTTCGGCGAGCTGGACCGCCTGCCCCTCCCCCTCGCTCGTCCCGTTCTTCCAGGCGGCGGTCGCGGAGAAGGCGCCGCCGTGGAAGGAGAGGGCGGGGCTCGCCGCCTGGACGGCGAAGCCCTCGAGGAGATGCGGCTCGAAGTCGATCCAGACCTCGACCGTGTAGCCGCCGACCGGCAGGCGCGGCAGGGCGAAGCTCTGGCTCCACTCCGCCGGGACGCAGGGGAGGATGGTGACGATCGTCGAACCCTCGAGGAGGATCGAGCGGCCGCTGATCACCGGCTCGGGGAACTGCACCGGACACTCCGAGTACCCGGAGACGGTGATGCCGACCGCTTCGGCCGTGCTCGCCAGCCGGTTGGTGAAGCTCATCCGCAGCCGCTCGATGTGTTCGGCCGCGGCCGGTGCGGCGACGGCGGTGGCGAGCGCCAGGGCGAAGAGGACGCGAAAGGGCGTTCGACTCATTGCGGCTCCCTCCAATCACCAGAAACGGCGTCGACGCGATCGCCGTAGAGCACCCGGTCCGGCGGCGTCCAGGCCTCGCCGCGCAGCGCCGCCGCGCCCCACTCCACCGCGTCGAGGATCTTGTGATAGCCGGTGCAGCGGCAGAGGTTGCCGGCCAGGGCCTCGCGCACCTCGTCGCGGCTCGGCCGCGGGTTGCGGGCCAGCAGCGCCTTTGCGACCAGCAGGATCCCCGGCGTGCAGTAGCCGCACTGGGCGGCGCCGAGATCGGCAAAGGCGGCCTGCAAGGGGTGGAGGTCGTTGCCCCGCTGCATCCCCTCGACCGTCTCAATCGTGCGCCCCTCCAGCTCGGCCGCGAGGACGAGGCAGGAGAGGACCGGCCGGCCGTCGACCAGCACGGCGCAGGTGCCGCACTCCCCCAGCTCGCAGCCGTGCTTGGTGCCGGTCAGGCCGCACTCCTCGCGCAGCACTTCGAGCAGCGTGTGATGGGTGGGGAAGACGACGGGGCGCTCCTCGCCGTTGATCGAGAGCCGGAGCGTGGTGAGATCGCCGCTCATCCGGCGCCCTGCTCCAGCAGGTCGAAGGGCGGTGGCGTCAGCTCGCCGGCGGCGAGGAGCCCGCGCACCAGCAGCTCCGCGGTCTCGCGGCCGACCTCGTGCGCCGTGCGGCCGCCGTCCGGGCGGAACCAGCGCACCGTCGAGTTGACGGCGCCGAGCAGCGCGAGGGCGGCGAGCTTCGGGTCGACGGGCCGGAAGGCGCCGCTCGCCACCCCCTCTTCGATCACCCGGCGGAGCGCCCGCTCGTAGCGGTCCCGCCGCGCCTGGATGGGGGGCCGCCGCGCCTCTCCGAGCAGCTCGATCTCGAGGTGGGCGAGCGAGCCGGGGGTGCCGTGCTCGGGGTCGTTCAAGTGCAGGACGTGGCCGAGGAGGAGGAGGTAGAGGCGTCCCGCGGGAGGGAGATCGAGGGCGCGCACCCGCTCGGCCAGGGCCAGCAGCCCCGCCAGCGCCTCCTCCTGCACGAAGGCGAGCAGCTCCTCCTTGTCGGAGAAGTAATAGTAGAGGTTCCCGACCGCCATCCCCAGCTCGGCGGCGATCTCGCGCATCCCGGAGTCGTGCAGGCCGCGGCGCCGGAAGACCCGCGCCGCGGCGGCGAGGATCTCGCGCCGCCGCTCGCTCCCGCGGCCGTTCGCCCGCGCCGCTTCGACGGTGATTTGAACCATCGTTCAAATCGTGGCAGCGCCGCGCGCCGCTGTCAAGAACGGGGCGCGAAGCAAGAGGCATGCGGCTTGCGGGATCCCCTTCCGGATATGGCCATCCCCGCCTTCTCGCCGGGCGCCTTCGCGCTGATCGTGGCGCTTGCCGCCGCCGCGGCCGGCTCGCCGGCTCCGCCGGCCGGCGCGGCGCTGCGTCAGGCCGTCGTGGTCTGGCACCGCTGGGCGTCGCCGCCACGCGCCGGGGAGGTGGTGCTGATCGACGCGGCCGGAGTCCTTGCCGGAGCGACCGGCGCGCCGCTGGCGCGCAAGCTCTTCGCCGAGCGCGAGCGAGTGCACGAGCTGGCCGCCTACGCCCGCCGCTGGCGCCCCTTCGCGCTGCGCGGGGCCGGCGGCGAGCTGCAGTTCCGCGGCACCGGCGCGGAACCGGCGGGCGCCGTCGAGCGGCGGATGGTGCGGGAGTGGGCGCGGATGGTCGCCGCGGAGGCGCAGGCGGGGGCGCGGTCGGGAGTCTACGGCCTGGCGCTGGTCTGGGAGCGCGGCGACCCGCAGGCCCGCGGCGGCGAGCCGTGCCACACGCTGCAGGTCTGGCTCGGCGGCACCGCCCGTGCCGGCGCCTGCGCCGGGGCGCGGCGGCGGACCGACGGCCTCGTGCGGCCGGCGCGCATGGCCGCGCTCTACCGCTGGATCGACGAGCTCGCGCCGCTCCAACTCGCCGCCGCCGAGGGGGGCGAGGGCCCGCCGGTGCGGCTGCTCCTCGCCGCCGCCGGCCGCCGCGCGGCGGCCGCCCCCGAGCGGCGGGCGATCGAAGACTTCGCCGCGGCCCTCCACACGGAGCTGACCGCGGCTACAGCCAGCCCTTCCTCTTGAAGAACACCACCAGCGCGCCCGCGATCGCCGCCATCAGCAGCAGCGCCGTCGGGTAGCCCCAGAACCAGCGCAGCTCGGGCATGTTCAACGGGCTCGAATCGGGATCGAAGTTCATCCCCCAGATGCCGGCGATGAAGGTGAGCGGGATGAAGATCGTCGAGATGACCGTCAAGACCTTCATCACCTCGTTCATCCGGTTGCTGAGGCTCGAGAGATAGACGTCCACCATCCCCCCGGCCAGCTCGCGATAGGTCTCGATCATGTCCATCACCTGGATCGTGTGGTCGTAGGTGTCGCGCAGGAAGACCCGCGTCTCGGCGGTGACCTGCGGGCAGTCCTCGCGCTCCATGGCATGGATCACCTCGCGCTCCGGGTAGGCGGCGCGCCGCAGCACCAGGAGGTCGCGCTTGACGTGGTGCACCTCCCGGATGGTGTGCGGCGAGGGGTCGGTCACCAGCTCGTCCTCCAGCTCCTCGATGCGCTCGCCGAGGGTCTCGAGCACCGGGAAGAACTCGTCGACCAGCGCGTCGAGGAGGGCGTAGGCGAGGTAGTCGGGGCCGCGGTGGCGGATGCGCCCGCGGCCGCCGGTGCGGATGCGGTCACGCACCGGGTCGAAGCTGTCCCCCGGGATCTCCTGGACGGTGATCACCCAGTGGTCGCCGAGGAAGAAGCTGATCTGCTCGGCCTCGAGACCGCCGTCGTAATCGAGCGAGCGCACGACCAGGAACTGGTGCCCCGGGTAGTCCTCGATCTTGGGCCGCTGGCCGGTGTTGAGCACGTCCTCGAGCGCCAGCGGGTGGAGCTCGAAAAGGTCGCCGAGCGCGCCGAGAAGGGCGGCGTCGAGCCCCTCGATGTTGATCCAGGCGACGTGCGGGCCGGCGCGGTAGGGCGCCAGCTCGGCGACCGACGCCACCTCCTTCTCCTCGAGGTGCTGGGGGCCGTAGCAGATCACCTGGATGCGGACGCGCTCGGCGCGGCGCGGGCCGGTCGAGGCGAGCGTGCCCGGCGCGGTGCCGGGTTTGTGGAAGCGCTTGCGGAGCAGCGCCATCGCGCGGAGTGTAATCGCATGGCATCGGCCTTGCCGCTTGGACGACGGAGGCGAGTGCGGCCGATGGCCACCAACCGGACTTCTCGGCTTCTCGTCTTCTCTTTCCTGACCTTCGTATCGACGTCCTTCGGCGCCGCGGCGGGCGCCGCGTCGCCGCCGCTCGGCGTCGACGCCGACGCGCTGCCGGCGAACTACCGCGCCTGGCTCGAGGAGGTGAAGTCGCGCGTCCGCGCCGCCGGTCTCTCCGCCGCGCGCCGCCGCGCAGCTCGCCGAGCTCTACGCGGAGGCCGCGGCGAGCCTCGGCGCCGCCCACCCGGCCGTCCGCCTGCGCGTGCCCGGCGGCCTGCTCTCCGGAGCGGTGCGGATCATCGCCGATGTCGAGGGTCTGACCGGCGCGCCGCCGGAACGGCAGGTGGAGCGCGTGGCGTTCCGCCTCGACGGCCGGCCGCTGGTGACCCACGCCCGCGCGCCGTTCGACGTGCGCCTCGATCTCGGGCCGGTGCCGCTGGAGCCGCGGTTGACCGCCGAGGCCCTGGCGCGCGACGGCTCCGTCGAGGCGCGCGACGAGCGGGTGGAGCTCTTCCTCGACGAGACGCCGGTGGCGACCGTCTTCCAGCCCCCTTTCGCGCAGCCGATCGCGCTGCCGCGGGCCGGCGCGGTGGCCTACGTCCGCGCCGTGGCCTACCTCGCCGGCGGCGGCGTCGCCGAGGACCTGGTGATGCTCAACCGCAGGGTGCTCGAGAGCGCCCGCCGCGCCGGCATCGCGATCTACGCCGTGGGTCTCGACCTGCGGCCGGGGGAGGCCGCGGCGGCCCAGGAGACCTTGACACGCCTCGCCGCCGAGACCGGTGGCCGCAGCTTCTTCGTCGCCTGGACGGAGGCGCTGCCGGCGGTCTACCGCGAGATCGAGCGCGAGCTGCGCGCCCAGTACCGGCTCTCCTACCAGCCGGGCAACAGCAGTGTCGAGGACCGCTTCCGACTGGTGCAGGTCGAGGTCGCCGGCGGCGGCGTCGAGGCGCGCACGATCAACGGCTACCACCCCTAGCCGCCTGGTTCAGGCGACGTGGACCACGACCCGCCGGGGGCCGCTGTGGCGTCGGTGCTCCCACAGGTAGATGCCCTGCCAGGTGCCGAGAGCGAGCTCGCCGCCGAGCACCGGGATGGCGAGCGACGGGGCGGTCAGCGCCGCCTTGACGTGCGACGGCATGTCGTCGGGCCCTTCGGCGGTGTGGGTGTAGAGCGGGTCGTCCTCCGGCACCAGGCGGTCGAGCCAGCGCTCGAGGTCGCGCTTCGCCGAGGGGTCGGCGTTCTCCTGGATGGTGAGGCTCGCCGAGGTGTGCTGCAGGAACACGGTGCAGAGCCCTTCGCCGACGCCGCTGGCCCGCACCACCTCCGCCACCTCGCGGGTGATCTCGTGCAGCCCCTGGCCGGGCGCCTGGACCGACAGCTTGTGCACCATGCCGAGGAATCTTAACCGCACCAAGCAGGCCGGGGGCGTTCAGGGCGGCGGCTCGACAGCCTCGACCGGCAGCGGCTCACGGGGGGTGGGCGAGCGACCGCGCGCTGCCGGCGGGAAAGGTCAGGGCGACGGCGACGAGCAGCGCCGCGAGCCCGGCCATCGCCAGGTCGAGCGGCAGCATCGGCTCGGGCGCCCGCCCCTCCTGGCGCAGGAAGAGAAGCAGCGCGGCGCCGGCCGCGGCGAGAAAGGCGAGGGTCCTCGGGTCGCGCAGCGACCACAGGCTCACGCCTTCGGTGAGAGCGAAGAGCAGGCAGGTGATCGCCAGCGTGAGGATCGCCGTCCCGTAGAGGTCCAATGGGTGCTCGCGCGACGGGCGCTCCTCCGTAAGGTGACGCGAGAGCAGCCAGGCCGAGGCGATGCCGAAGGGGACGTTGACGAGGAAGATCCAGCGCCAGGAGAGGGCGTCGGTGATCAAGCCGCCGACAGGTAGGCGGAGAAGACCCAGCTGTCGCGGCCGACGCCGCCCAGCTCGCCCACCACCGCGGTGGGCACCGCCGCCGCCACGGCGGTGGCCTCGAGCGCGGCGAGGAACATGCCGAGCATCAGCGCGGCCGTGACGAGTCGGCGCGCGCGTCCGGGCTGCATGGCGCGCGATCTAGCGTGCGGCTCCGTGGCCTCCGGCTTGCATCTCCGGCCCCCGGAGCACCCTGGAGCGCGCGAACGAATATGGCCCTTTCGCTGCGGCCCGAGCACCTGAAACGCTACAAGGACGTCGCCGCTCTGCTGGTCAAGCACGGACGCGGCGACCTCGCGGCCTTCATGGCGTCGGCGGACCTCGAGCTTGCCGACGACGCGCAGGCCGGAGCCTCGACCGATGGCGCGCCCGAGCAGCTCGCGCGCGACCTCGAGGCGCTCGGCCCGTCGTTCATCAAGCTCGGCCAGCTGCTCTCGACGCGCTCGGACCTCCTGCCCCCCGCCTACCTCGAGGCCCTGACCCGACTCCAGGACCGGGTCGAGCCCTTCCCGTTCGCCGAGGTCGAGGAGATCGTCGCCGGCGAGCTCGGCGTGCGCATGTCGAAGGCCTTCGCCGAGTTCGAGGCCGTGCCGGACGCGGCCGCCTCGCTCGGCCAGGTCCACCGGGCGCGGCTGCGCGACGGGCGCGAGGTGGCCGTCAAGGTGCAGCGCCCGGGCATCCGCAAGGTGATCCTCGAGGACCTCGACGCTTTCGCGGAGATCGCCGGCTTCCTCGACAAGCACACCGACGCCGGCCGCCGCTACGCCTTCCAGGACATGCTCGAGCAGTTCCGCAAGAGCCTGCTGCGCGAGCTCGACTACCGGCGCGAGGCGCTCAACCTCCAGACGCTCGGCAAGAACCTCGCCGACTACCCGCGCCTCGTCGTGCCGCAGCCGATCGAGGACTTCACCACCTCGCGCGTGCTGACCATGGAGTACGTGCGCGGCACCAAGGTGACCGAGCTCTCGCCGCTGGCGCGGCTCGAGGCGGACTTCGACGGCCGGCGGCTCGCCGAGGACCTCTGCCGCGCCTACCTCGACCAGATCCTCGTCGACGGCTTCTTTCACGCCGATCCGCACCCCGGCAACATCATGGTGACCGAGGACCACCGGCTGGCGCTCATCGACCTCGGCATGGTCTCGCGCATCGACCCGGCGAGGCAGGAGCAGCTCCTCAAGCTCATCCTCGCGGTCGTCGACGGCCGCGGCCAGGAGGCGGCGCGCATTGCCATGCAGATCGGCACCGTCCTCGACGACTTCGACGAGGATCGCTATCTGCGCCACGTCGGCGAGCTCGTCGCCGGCTATCAGGACCTCGGCGCCGAGCGGGCGAACGTCGGACGCACCGTGCTGGGGCTCTCGCGCACGGCGGCCGAGCACGGCGTGCGCCCGGCGCCGGAGCTGACCCTTCTGGGCAAGGCCCTCCTCCACCTCGACGAGGTGGCCCGGTCCCTCGACCCCGACCTCGACCCGAACGGCATCGTCCGCCGCCACACCGACACCCTGCTGCGCAGGCAGATGATGCGGCGCCTGTCGCCGGCGGCGATCTTCTCCTCGGCGCTCGAGGTGCAGGAGCTCATGCGGCAGCTCCCGCAGCGGGTGAACACCTTCCTCGACAACCTGGCGGGCAACCGCGTCAGCGTCAAGGTGGACGCCTTCGACGAAGCCCGCCTGATGGACAACCTGCAGAAGATCGCCAACCGCATCGCCCTCGGGCTGGTGCTGGCGGCACTCATCGTCGGCGCCGCGCTGATGATGCAGGTGCGCACCCCCTTCACCCTCTTCGGCTACCCCGGCCTCGCGATCCTCCTATTCCTTCTCGCCGCCGCCTGCGGCTTCCTCCTCGTCGTCAGCATCCTCGCCAACGACGACTGGCGCGTCTGGCGCAACCGCAGGTCCCGCTAGCGCAAGCTGGAGGCTCTCTTCTCAGGAGGCGACGGCCGGAAGCTGACGCGGAAGAGCCCGGCGACGATGAAGGCGAAGCCGGCCGCCTCCGCCCAGCCGAAGCGCTCGCCGAGGAAGGCGGCGGCGAGGACGGCCGCGGCCAGTGGCTGCACGGTGTTGTAGGCGGCCACCAGGGCGGGTGAGGAGCGGAGCACGGCCCAGGTGTTGGCGGCGTAGGCGAGGGCGGTGGGGATGAGGGCGATGTAGAGCGCACCCGCCCAGGCGCGCGGCGGGATGCCGGCGCCGGGGAGCGCCGCGAGGTCCGGCCACGCCACGAGCAGCACACCCGCGCCGCCGAAGAAGAAGGCGCCGGCGATCACGGTCCGCCAGGGGAGCCGCTGGAGCACCGGCCGCTGGAGGACGAGAAAGAACGAGTAGGCGAGGGCGTTGGCGAGGATCAGGGCGTTGCCGACGAGCGAGGCGCGCCCGAAGGCGAGGCGTCGCGGGTCGAGGAGCACTGCGGCGCCCGCGACCGCCAGGGCGATTCCCAGGAGTCGCCGCGGCCCCACCCGCTCGACCCGCAGCAGCGCCGCTACCGCGACGGTGAAGACCGGCACCGAGACCATGAGGATCGCAGCGTTGGTGGCCGTCGTGTGCTGCAACCCGACGACGAAGAGGAGCTGGTTCGCCGTCACGCCGAGGCCCCCGAGGAGCGCCAGGTGCAGCAGCTCCCGCCCCCGCGGCACGACCCGGTCGTGCCGCCAGGCGTAGACCGCCAGGAGCGGCGTCGCGACGGCCACCCGCATCGCCGCCAGCACCAGCGGCGGCATCTCGTAGAGCACGGCCTTGCCGACGACGTGGAAGGTGCCGAAGATCACCTGGACGACGAGCAGAGTGAGGTGCACGCGCAGGGCGACGTCGCGCGGCGTCGCCTCCACGGCGAGGTCGGGAGTGGTCATCGGGCGGCTCTCCACCGGAGTTTGACAGAGGCCTCCCCGCGCCGCGGGGAGCCGTGCGCCCGCCGGCGCTCGTGCCGCCTGCTAGAATCCGCGCGGCTTCGCCGACCGGGCGGGGCCGCTCCCGAGGCCTGAATGACCGAAACCCCGTCGGCGATCCCGATCCGCATCCGTCCGCTCGATGAGCTCGACATCGGCGCCATCGTGGACATCGACGAAAAGATCGGCGGCCGCTACCGGCCGGAAGTCTGGGAGCGGCGGATCGGTTACTACATCCGGCGGGACCCCGAGGCCTCCCAGGTCGCGGAGGTGGACGGCAAGGTCGTCGGCTTCATGCTCGGCGAGGTGCGGTCGGGGGAGTTCGGCCTCGAGGAGCCGACCGGCTGGATCGAGGTGCTGGGCGTCGACCCCGCCTTTCGCAGCCGGGCGATCGGCCGCCGTCTCGCCGAGTCGATCCTGGCCCACTTCCGCAAGCAGGGGGCGGCGAGCGTGCGCACCCTGGTCGACGAGGGGATGGAGGAGATCGGCCGCTTCTTCGAGTCGCTCGGCTTCGAGCCGGCGCCGCTGCGGCCGTTCGTCAAGCGCCTGGAGCCCGCAGGAGAGTCGAGATGAGCGTCCGCACCGCCAGCCTGCCGAAGAACTTCCACGACGCCGTCGTCAAGTGGCGGGAGACCTACCTGCCCGACTACGACCTGCTGCTCGAGAGCTGGGACCGCTTCTTCCCCAACGAGCCGCGCTTCGAGCTCTGCGCCTTCCGCGAGCTGGGCATGTGCACGACCGTCGAGTGCGGCGACATGAAGGGGCAGCCCAAGCCCACCCGCGCCGCCGACCTCCTCCCCGAGCAGGCGCAGCACCTCTTCGGCGCCATCCGCGCCCAGGCCTCGACCGAGTTCGGCTCGATCCAGCAGCACCGGCTGACCCTCGCCCGCGCCCAGGAGGAGGAGGAGCAGTTCTGGATCCTGCGCATGATGGCCGAGGAGCTGCGCCACGGCTACCAGATGCTCCACCTGCTGGTCGAGGACGACTGGAGCCCGGTGACCGAGGAGTCGCGCGCCGACGTCGTCGAGGGGATCCTCTCGATGACCACCGGCTCGCACATCCTGGGGGCCTTCAACATCGATTTCGACTCGTTCGTCGACAGCGTCGTCTTCTGCGCCGTCATCGACCGCGTCGGCAAGTACCAGCTCGCCATGCAGCGCATCAGCGCCTACCAGCCGATGGCCGAGAGCATGCCGCAGATGCTGCGCGAGGAGGCCTTCCACCTCGCCGCCGGCGTCGTGCCGATGCGGCGCTGGGTCACCAAGGCGGCGCGCGGCGAGGTCTACATCACGATGGAAGCGCTGCAGAAGGCGATCAACAAGTGGCTGCCGCGCGCCCTCGAGATGTTCGGCGACGAGCGCGGCGGCGGCACCAACGTCCGCTACGGCTTGAAGCCGATGAAGAACGCCGAGGCGCAGCGGCAGTACTACGAGGAGGTCGAGAAGCTCCTGCGCGACCTCAACATGCGCTACGTGCGGGCGCGCGTCGAGAAGCTGGACCTCACCGCGGCCGAGCGCCTGCTCGACCGCATCCAGAGCGGCGAGGACGCCGCCGAGGGCATCCGCCCCGACGAGCTCCTGCGCCTGCCGCACTCGGACTTCTTCCGCCGCCGCGGCGTCCCCGCCTTCCAGATGGTCGGTTGGGGGGGCGAGCGCTTCACCGACCTCGCCGAGTACGCCCGCCACCTGCGCGCGCATCTGCCGGAGTCCTACCTCGCGGGGGTCGACTTCAAGGAGTACCTCGAGGCGCTGGCCGCGATCGCGCGCGGCGAGCTGACCGTCGAGCAGGCGGTGCGCCAGACCCCGGAGCTGCGCCGCGTCGCCGGCGCCTGCCCCTGCTCGAAGGGGGTGCGCTGGGTGGTCGAGGAGCCCGCCACGGCTTCTGCGGCCGCCGCTGCTCCGGCCTAGAGATCCACTCCCTCTCCCGCGCAGCGGGGGAGGGCCGGGGAGGGGGTATCGGAGTCAATTGCTGTTGAAGGTGGCGAAGCGCCCGCACGATCGCCCTACACACTCGTCCCATCTTCCATGACCCTCTTCAACCGCCTTCTAGTCGGGACCCTGCCGCTGGTCCCCAAGGCCGTCGTGCGCCGGGTCGCCTCGCGCTACGTCGCGGGAGAGACCCTGGACGACGCCCTCCGCGTCGTGCGCGATCTCAACGGCCAGGGCGCGATGGCGACGATCGACGTCCTCGGCGAGGAGGTCAAGGAGCGCGGCAAGGCGCTCGCCGCCGTCGAGGAGTACCTGCGCGTCTTCGCCGCCATCGAGCGCGAGCGGCTGGACTCCAACGTCTCGATCAAGCTCACCCTGCTGGGTTTGAAGATCGACGAGGCCTTCTGCCGCGACAACGTGGCGGTGGTCGCCGAGGCCGCGCGCTCGCGCGGCAACTTCGTGCGCATCGACATGGAGGACTCGACCTGCACCGACGCCACCCTGCGCATCTACCGCGACCTCTGCGACCGTTGCGGCAACCTCGGGGTCGTCCTGCAGGCCTACATGCGGCGCACCCTCGCCGACATCGACACGCTGCCGGAAAAGGGAGCCAGCGTGCGGCTGTGCAAGGGGATCTACGTCGAGCCGCGCGAGATCGCCTGGAAGGGGTTCGAGACGGTGCGCCACAACTTCGTCCAGGCGCTCGAGAAGCTGATCGCCCGCGGCGTCTACCCGGCGATCGCCACCCACGACGAGTACCTGGCGTGCGCCGCGGCGGCGCTGGTCGCCCGCCACGGCCTGCCGCGCGAGGGGTACGAGTTCCAGATGCTCCTGGGCGTCGACGAGCAGCTCCGCCGCATCCTGATCGGCCAAGGGCACCGGCTGCGGGTCTACGTCCCCTACGGCCGCGACTGGTACCCCTACTCGATGCGCCGCCTGCGCGAGAACCCCGAGATCGCCCGGCACGTCCTGCGCGCGTCCCTGCGCGGCCGCGGCTGACCGCCCACGCGGCGTGTACAATCGGCCATAAGTTGCCTGGCAGCACGAAGATGCCGCACCGCGACGAGCTCGAGTCCGCCGCGGAGAAGCCGCCGCGCGAGAGTGACGCGGTCGAGGTGGCGGCCGTGCCCGAGAGCGAACGCGCGGCGAGCTTGGACGCTCCGGTGCGCGAGCGGCCGAGCGGGCCGCAGGGGGCGCGGGTCGAGGCCAACGTCATCCTCATCGCCCACCCGGAGAGCAGGCGGCTGGGGACGCGCTACCGGGTCGCCCCGGGCGCCGCGCTCGAGATCGGCCGCTCCGGCGCGGTGGCGATCAGCCTGCCCGAGGTCATGTCCCTGTCGCGGCGCCACGCCCGCCTGCGCTTCACGGCCCCCCTCGTCACCCTCGAGGACCTCGGCAGCACCAACGGCACCTACGTCAACGGCCGCATGATCGAAGGGCGGACCGTGCTCCGGAGCGGCGACCGCTTCCAGACCGCCGCCGTCCACTTCAAGTTCCTGCACGAGAAGGACGTCGAGAGCGCCTACCACGAGGCGATCTACGACCTGATGGCGCGCGACGGGCTGACCGAGGTCTGGAACAAGCGGAAGTACGACGAGGAGGTGCGGCGCGAGTTCGCCCGCGCCGTGCGCCACGGCCGGCCGCTCGCGCTCGTGCTCCTCGATCTCGACGAGTTCCAGCGGGTCAACGACGCCCACGGCCACCTCTGCGGGGACTTCCTCCTCGAGCAGGTGGCGGGGCTGGCGCGCGAGATGACGCGCCCGGAGCAGGTGCTGGCGCGCGTCGGCGGGGACGAGTTCGCCATCCTCTCGCCGGAGACCGCCCTGCAGGGGGCCGCGACCCTGGCGGCCAAGCTCCACGACCGCATCCGCGGCCTCGACTACCACTACGGCGGGGCGCGGATCGCGATCTCCTGCTCCTGCGGGGTGGCCGAGCTCGCCGCCGGCATGATCGGCCCGGAGAGCCTCTACGAGGCGGCCGACCGCGCCCTTCGTCGGGCCAAGCGCGAGGGGCGCGACCGGGTGGCGGTGGCGGACTCGGCGTGAAGCCTTTCGCGCCCGGCTAGCTGCCGGGCTCGGCCGGCGGCGCCACCCGCGGCGCCAGCAGGTGCCGGTCGATGAACTCGAAGAGCACCGCCTGCAGGTAGTCGGTGTTGGGCTTCTTGGCGAAGCCGTGCCCCTCGTCCTTGGCGACGAGGTACCAGACGGGCGCGCCGTTGGCCTCGACCGCGCGCACGATCTCCTCCGACTCCGAGAGCGGCACCCGCGGGTCGTTGGCTCCCTGCGCCACCAGCAGCGGGCGGCGGATCTTGGCCGCCTGGCGGCGCGGCGAGATGCGCTCGAAGAAGGCGCGCATCGCGGGGTCCCGCTCGTCGCCGTACTCGGCGCGCCGCAGGTCGCGGCGGTACTCCTGCGTGTTCTGGAGGAAGGTGACGTAGTCGCTGATCCCCACCGACTCGTAGGCGCAACAGAGGCGGTCGTTGTAGTGGACGAGGCTGGCGAGCACCATGTAGCCGCCGTAGGAGCCCCCCATGACCATGACCCGCGAGGCGTCGAGGTCCGGCTGGGTCGCGATCCAATCGAGCAGAGCGCCGATGTCCTTGACCGAGTCCTCGCGCTTCGTCGCGTTGTCGAGCGCGCCGTAGGTCTTGCCGTAGCCGGTCGAGCCGCGGACGTTGGGATAGACCAGCACCACCCCCTTCTCTTCGACCAGATAGTTGTTGACCCCGAGAAAGCCGGGACGGCTCTGCCCCTCCGGGCCGCCGTGGATGCTGACCAGGACCGGTCGCGGCCCCGGGAAGCGCTCGGCCGACGGGCGGTACACCCAGGCGGGGATCGTGCGGCGGGCGCCGCCGGCCTCGTCGAAGGTGGGGAAGCGCACCAGCTCGGGGATCGCGAAGCGCGAGGCGTCGAGGCCGCCGACCTCGCTCTCGGTCCAGCGGTCCAGGCGCTTGGCCTCCGGGTCGTAGCTGTAGACGTCGGAAGGCGAGCGCGCCCAGACGAGGCGGAAGCCCACCTCGTGGCTGCCGGGCCGGAAGAGGAGGCTGTCGATGGTGCCGCGGGGGAGCTCGGGCGCGGCGAGCTGGCGGCCGCTCGCGGTGTCCAGCAGGTGGAGCTGGCTGAAGCCCTCCTCGTTGGTGGCGAAGGCGAGGAGTCGGCCGTCGTCCGAGAGGTCGAGCTCCTCGACGTTCCAGGAGAGGTCGCCGGAGAGGACGTCGTGGCGGCCGGTCGCGGGATCGAGGCGGATGAGGCGGAAGAACTCCGCGTCGCGGTCGGTCGTGGTGTAGAGCGTCCGGCCGTCGGCCGCCCAGCGGCCGCCGAAGTAGGCGACCTTCGTCCCGGGCGGTCTCGGGGTGAGCGCCTGGAGCGCCCCGCTCGCCACGTCCACTGCGTGCAGGGAGCTCTCGTGGACCGAGATCGCGTTCTGAAGGAGGAGTCGCCGGTTGTCGGGGCTCCAGTCGAGGACCCCCCAGTCGCCCGGCAGCTCGGCGACCCGCCGCTCGGTGCCGCTCGCCGCGTCCCAGACGTAGAGATCCATGTCCCGCCCGTTGCGGGGGTTGCCGGTGTAGGCGAGGAGCCGCCCGTCGCGCGACCAGCGCCCGCCGAGGTGGCGGTGGACGCCGTCGGTGATCCGTCGCGTGCGCGCGCTCGCGCGGTCGCGGAGGTAGAGCTGGAAGTTCTCGGCGCCGCCCTGATCCATCGCGTAGACGAGCTGGTCGGGATGCCCGGGGCGGTAGGCGGCCCCCAGGATGCGCTCGGGCTCGAAGGTGATCTGGGACCGCGCGCCGAGCGGCATCTTGACTTCGTGGAGCTGAGCGGTGTCGGCGAAGCGGGTGGTGATCAGGATGCGCCGCTCCGACGAGTGCCAGTCCTGGAGCATCGCCGAGCGGGTGTTCTGGTACGGCCGCACCGCCTCGACGTCAGTGCGCGGAATCGGCGGGACGTTCTTGGCGACGATCGCCTCCGGCACCGGGATGGCGTCGGCAGGCTGGGCCGGGGCCGCGGCTCTCGCGGCGAAAGCGATCAGCGGCGAAGCGAGCAGCAGCGTGGCGGGGAATCGTCGGAGCATGGAAGGTCCTCCGGAGGCAGCGGATGTCGGACGCGCGGGAGTGTAGCAGTGGCGACGACCGCGTCCCCGCGTCGCGACCTCGATAGGATGAACGGGTGAACCAGCGACGAAGCGGCCTGATCCTGGCGACGCTCGCTTCGTGCGGCAGTTGAACGGCGAGCTGGCGGCGCCGCGCGCGTTCGTTCTCACCGCGCCGGAGCCGTAGGCATGCGCAAGACCGCCCGCGAGATGCTCGGCTCGCCGGAGCTCCGGCGCCTGATCGCCCGGCGCTGGACGATCGCGCTCGCCCTGACCGGCGCGCTCTTCCTGGCCTACTACGGCTTCATCCTGCTGATCGCGCTCGACAAGGCGCTTCTGGCGCGGCGCGTCGGCGTGGTGACGACGCTCGGCATCCCGGTGGGGGTGGGGGTGATCCTGGTCGCCTGGGCGCTCACGGCGGTCTACGTCGTCTGGGCGACACGGGTCTACGACCCGGGCGTCGAGCGACTGCGCGAACAGCTCGAGGACTGAGGCCGCGTGCAGACCACCCTCGGACAGCCCACGCCACTGGCGATCGGCTTCTTCGTCCTCTTCGTCCTGCTCACCCTGGGGATCACCTGGTGGTCCGCCAAGCGAACGCGGACGGCGCGGGAGTTCTACGCCGCCGGACGGAGCGTCTCGGCGCTGCAGAACGGGCTCGCCCTGGCCGGCGACTACATGAGCGCGGCATCGTTCCTCGGCATCGCCGGGCTGGTCGCCCTCAAGGGCTTCGACGGCATGATCTACGCCACCGGCTGGCTCGTCGGCTGGCCGGTGCTCCTCTTCCTCGTCGCCGAGCCGCTGCGCAATCTCGGCAAGTACACCTTCGCCGACGTCGTCGCCTTCCGCCTGCGGCAGCGTCCGGTGCGCATCGCGGCCGCCGTCGGCGGGATCCTCACTCTGCTCTTCTACACCATCGCCCAGATGGTCGGATCGGGCAACCTGATCACGCTGATGTTCGGCATCCCCTACGAGTGGGCGGTCGTCCTCGTCGGGCTGGTGATGCTGATCTACGTCCTCTTCGGCGGCATGATCGCCACCACCTGGGTGCAGATCATCAAGGCCGTGCTGCTCCTGGCCGGAGTGACGATCCTCACCCTCCTGGTGCTCGCCCGCTTCGGCTTCAGCCCCGGGCAGCTCTACGCCGCGGTCGCGGCGCAGTACGGGCAGGAGGCGCTCGAGCCCGGCGGCCTGGTGACGAGCCCGCTCGACGCGGTCTCGCTGGGGCTCGCCCTGATGCTCGGCCTCCTCGGCCTGCCGCACATCCTGATGCGCTTCTACACCGTCCCCGACGTGCGCGCGGCGCGCACCTCGGTGCTCTACGCCACGGGGTTCATCGGCTACTTCTACATCATCATCCCGCTCGTCGGCTTCGGTGCGGCGGCGCTCGTCGGCCGCGAGGTGATCGCCGGCATCGACGCCGGCGGCAACATGGCGGCGCCGCTCCTCGCGGAGCGGCTGGGAGGCACCCCCTTCCTCGGCTTCATCGCGGCGGTGGCCTTCGCCACCATCCTGGCGGTGGTGGCCGGGCTGACGCTGGCCGGCGCCTCGGCCCTCTCGCATGACATCTACGTCCACGTCGTCAAGCGCGGGCAGGCGACCGAGCGGGAGCAGATGCGGGTGGCGCGGCGCGCCACCGTGGTGTTCGGCCTCGCGGCGGTCCTCCTCGGCGTCCTCTTCAAGGGGCAGAACGTGGCCTTCATGGTCGGGCTGGCCTTCGCCATCGCCTGCAGCGCCAACTTCCCGGCGCTCCTGCTCTCGATCGTCTGGCGGCGCTTCACTACCCGCGGCGCGGTCGCCTCGATCCTCACCGGCGCGCTGCTCACCGTGGTGCTCATCGTGCTCAGCCCGACGGTGTGGGTCGACCTCCTCGGCAACGCCACGGCCCCGTTCCCGCTGCGCAACCCGGCGATCGTCTCGATGACGGCGTCGATCCTCGTCGCCGTCGCCGTCTCCCTCCTCTCCCGCGAGCGGAGCGCCGAGGCCAAGTTCGACGACGAGAAGCTGCGGACCTATTTAGGGGTGGGGGCGGAGTGAGCGACGCGCGAGCGCCGGGAAGATCGCCCGAGAGTTCCTCGGGAGCCCCGCGGCCGCGCCGTCGAGCCGGTAGAATCGCGCGAATGCTCCGCGAGCTGCACGTCAAGAACCTCGCCGTGCTGGCCGAGGCGCGGGTGGAGCTGGGCGCGGGGTTGAACGTCCTCTCCGGCGAGACCGGGGCAGGGAAGTCGATCGTCGTCGACTCGCTGGCGCTGCTGGCGGGGGCGCGGGCGTCGACCGACCTCATCCGCACCGGCGCCGACACCCTCTGGCTGGCGGGACTCTTCGAAGTCGAGGGGGAGGGCTGGCGCGAGCTGCTCGCCGGCGCCGGCCTCGACGCCGCAGGCGACGAGGTCCTCGTCCGCCGCGAGATCGCCCGCAGCGGCAAGAGCCGAGTCTTCGTCAACGACCAGCCCACCACCCTCCGCCTCCTCGCCGAGCTCGGCCCGTCTCTCCTGCGCATTCACGGCCAGCGCGACGAGCTCGGGCTCACCACGCCCGACCTCCAGCGCGATTGGCTCGACCGCAGCGGTGGCGAGGCGGCGGCGCCGCTCCTCGGGCGGGTGGCCGACGCCCACGGCCGCCACGCCCGGCTCGCCGAGCGGCTGGCCGGCCTCGAAGGGGACGAGCGCGCCCGCCGCGAGCGGCTCGACCTGCTGCGCTTCCAGGCCGCCGAGATCGACGCCGCCCGCCCGCTCGCCGGCGAGGAGGAGGACCTCCGCGCCGAGCGCGACCTCCTGCGGCATGCCGAGGCGATCGCCCGCGGCCTCGGCGGGTCGCTGGGGCTCCTCTTCGACGAGGAAGGGGCGGCGGTCGACCGGATGGCGCGCGCCCAGGCGCTCCTCCAGGAGATCGCCGCCTGGGACCGGGAGGCCGGCCCGTGGGCGGCGGAGCTGGAGGAGCTGCGGGCGCGCCTCGCCGAGGTGGCGCACGGGATTGCCCGCCGGCTCGACGGCCTGGAGGCGGACCCGGCCCGGCTCGACGCGGTCGAGGAGCGGCTCGCCGGTCTCGAGCGCCTGTTCCGCAAGCACGGCGGCTCCTCGGCGGCGGTGCTGGCGCGACGCCGCGAGATCGAGGCCGAGCTGGCCGAGCTGACCGGCGACGAGGAGGGGCGGGAGGAGCTCGCGGCGCGCGCCGCGGCGGCGCTCGCGGAGTACCGCGAGGCCGCCCTGGCCCTCTCGGCGGCCCGCGCCGGCTGGGGGCGGGCGCTCGCCGAGCGGATCCAGGCCGAGTTGCGCGACCTCGGGCTCAACAAGGCGCGCCTGGCGGTACGGCTCGAGCGGCGGCGGCGCGCCGGGAGCCCCCTCCTCCTCGACGGTGAGGCGGTCGAGATGGGTCCGGACGGCATCGACCAGGTCGTCTTCACCTTCGCCCCCAACCCCGGCGAGGAGCCGCGCCCGCTCGCGCGGATCGCCTCGGGGGGCGAGCTGTCGCGCCTCTACCTGGCCCTGCAGGTCGCGGTGTACGGCGAGGCCCTCCGGCTCGCCGCCCGGGTCGACACCGACGAGGCGCGGCCGACGCTCGTCTTCGACGAGGTGGACGCCGGCATCGGCGGCGCCGAGGCGGCCGCCCTCGGCCGGAAGCTCCAGCGCCTCGCCCGCGGCGGCCAGATCCTCGCCGTCACCCATCTGCCCCAGGTGGCCAGCCACGCCGACCTCCACTTCCGAGTCTCCAAGCGGGTGGAGAAGGGGCGGACGCAGGTCGCCGTCGAGCGGCTGGAGCGCGCGTCGCGGGTGGAGGAGGTGGCGCGGATGCTCGCCGGCAGCGAGGTCACCCGTCTCTCGCTCTCGCACGCCCGCGAGCTGATCGCCGCCGCCGCCGCGCGATGAGCGCGCCGGCGCCGCTCTGGCGCTGGGGGCAGCCGCTGGAGCCGCTCGCCGCGCTGCTGGCCCGCGGCGGCCTCCTCGCCGTGCCCACGGAATCGAGCTACGCGCTGGCCGCCGATCCGCGCAATGCGGCGGGGGTCGCGGCGGTTTACAGAGTCAAGGGGCGTGAGGGGGGCAAGCCGCTCCCCGTCGTCGTCGCGGGGCCCGGGCAGCTCGCCAGCTTGGGGATCGACCCGGCGCTCCCTATACTGGTCGCTCTCGGGGCGCTCTGGCCGGCGCCGCTCAGCGTGACGCTGCCGCTCGCCGGGCCGTTGCCCGCGGCGGCCGGCGAGCCGGCGCTGGCGGTGCGGGTGCCGGCGCACGAGGGCCTGCGGCGGCTGCTCGCCGCGCTCGGCACGGCGCTCACCGCCACCAGCGCCAACC
>DASUNQ010000114.1:0-12186 GCA_036277075.1 Thermoanaerobaculia bacterium | reverse complement strand
CCGGCCGCCGCAGCCCGCGGGCACGGGAGGCGCTGGCGGTCCTCCGCGGGCACTTCGAGCGGCGGCGCGGCGCGCCGCCGCCACCCCGGCCTGCGCCGCTCCGCCCGCAGGGCCGCACGCTCGATCTCCGCGCCGTCTGCGCCGAGATCAACGCCCGCTTCTTCGCCGGCGCGCTGGCGGTGGAGATCACCTGGGGCCGCGGCGGCGGCATCTGCGACGCGCTCGCTCCGCGCCCACCGCGGGCCCGCCGAACCCGCCGCCGCCGGGCCCGGCGCGGTACCCTTCAGCTCGGCAGCTTCGACCACGACCGCGGCCTGGTCCGCATCCACCCGGTCCTCGACGCGCCCTCCGTCCCGCGCTACGTCGTCGAGTCGATCGTCCACCACGAGCTGCTCCACGCCGCCCTGCCCCCGGTCGCGGGCCGGGGGCGCCGCCGCCTCGTCCACCCCCCCGAGCTTCGCCGCCGCGAGCGCCTCTTCCCCGACCATGCCCGCGCCGAGCGCTGGATCGCCCGCCACCTGCCGGAGCTGCTGCGGCGCCGTTAGCCGGCCGCCGCGGCATCCCCTTTGCACTGCCGAACCGGCCTACCCGGCGCCGCCGGGGCCGTGCTCATGCCTCACCGCTCTCCCAGGAACTCCTGCGCGGCGCCGTTCGCCTTCTCGCTCCTCCTCCTCGCCCTCGCCGCGCCGGCGGCGGCCGCCGTGCGCGTCGAGGTCGAGGGGGTGGAGGACGAGCTGCGGCGGAACGTCCTGGCCCTGCTCTCGATCCGCGAAGCCGGCGAGGACGACCTCACCGAGCACCGCGTCCGCCAGCTCCACGCCAGGGCGCCCGAGGAGATCGAGGAGGCCCTCCAGCCCTTCGGCCACTACAAGCCGGTGATCCACGCCGAGCTGACGCGCCAGGACGACGACTGGACCGCCCTGTACCGGATCGACCCCGGGCCGCCGCTGCGCGTCGCCGCCCTCGACCTCCGGGTCACCGGGCCGGGCGCCGACGACCCGCGGTTCCGCGAGCTCGCCGCCGCCTTCCCGCTGGCCCCGGGGGAGGTCCTCGTCCATCCCGCCTGGGAGCGCGGCAAGCAGACCTTCGTCGACTACGCCGCCTCCGCCGGCTACGTCGATGCCGAGTTCGACCCCGCCGAGGTGCGGGTGGACCTCGAGCGCTACGCCGCCACGGCCGTCCTCCACTTCGCGACCGGCCCGCGCTACCGCTTCGGCGAAGTCACCTTCCACCAGGACGTCATCGAGCCCGAGCTGCTGCGCGGCTACGTCACCTTCGAGCGCGGCGACCCGCTCGACGTCGACAAGGTGCTGGAGATGCAGGAGGCGCTCTCCGACAGCCCCTACTTCGCACGCGTCGAGGTGGTGACCGAGCCCGGGCGCGCCGAGGGGCTCGAGGTGCCGGTCGAGGTCCACCTGACCCCCGCCAAGCGCGAGCGCTACATGGCGGGCCTCGGCTACGGCACCGACACCGGCGCGCGCGGCACCGTCAACGCCGAGCTGCGGCGCCTGAACCGCCAGGGGCACCGCGGCGAGGCGGACTTCCGGATCTCCGACATCGAGCAGCGCGGCGAGCTGCGCTACCTCGTCCCCGGCCCCTACCCGCGCACCGACACGATGACCTACTCGGCGGGCTACTCGGAGCTCGCCACCGAGGACCAGGAGCGGCGCACCTCGCTGGTCGGCGCCAGCCGCACCCAGACCCGCGGCGGCTGGCGCGAGGCCTACTCGCTCTACTTGCAGCGCGAGGACTTCGTCGTCGGCCTCGACGCGGGCACCGCCGACCTGCTCGTCCCCGGCGCGAGCTGGGAGCGGGTGGACGCCGACGACCGCATCTACCCGCTCCACGGCCACCGCCTGCAGCTCCGCCTCCAGGGGGCGCACGAGTCGCTCCTCTCCGACGCCACCTTCCTCCAGGGCGAGGTCGAGGGCAAGCTGGTGCGCGGCCTCGGCGAGCGCTTGCGCGTCCTGGTCCGCGCCGAGGTGGGCTCCACCTGGACCGACGAATTCCGCCGCCTGCCGCCGTCGTTCCGCTTCTTCGCCGGCGGCGACCAGAGCGTGCGCGGCTACGGCTTCCAGGACCTGGCGCCGCTCGACGAGGGGGGCAACCTGATCGGCGGCGAGGCGCTGCTGACCGGCAGCGTCGAGGTGGACAGCCTGTTCCTCGATCTCGAGAAGCTCGGGCGCTGGGGCGCGGCGGTCTTCTACGACGCCGGCAACGCCCTCACCGACCTCTCCGACCCGCTCGAGCAGGGGGCGGGGCTCGGCCTGCGCTGGCTCTCGCCGATCGGCCTGGTGCGCGCCGACGCCGCCTTCGCGCTGAGCGAGCCGGGCACTCCCGTGCGCTTCCACTTCACGATCGGGCCGGACCTGTGACGCGGCGCAAGAAGATCCTCCTGGGCAGCGGCATCGGCCTCGCCGCGCTGGCGCTGCTCCTCGCCGTCGCCGTCTGGACCCTCCTCGCCACCGAGCCGGGGACGCGCTTCCTCTTCACCCGCCTCGGCGCCCTGATGCCCGGCAAGCTCGAGACCGCCGACATCGAAGGGCCGATCCGCGGCCCGCTCACCGTGCGCGGCCTGGTCTACGAGACCGACACGATGCGGGTGGCGGTCGACCGCGTCTTCCTCGACTGGGACCTGCGCGACCTGCTGCGCCGGCGCATCGACGTCCACCGGCTCCACGCCGACCGCGTGCGCGTGCTGACCAAGCCCGGCCCGGAGCGACAGGAGCCGACGGCGCTGCCGGACGTCAACCTGCGCTTCAACATCGTGGTGCGCGACGCTCGGGTGCGCGACATCGAGCTCACCCGCCCCGACGCCGAGCGGCCGCTGCGGATCGACGAGATCGCCCTCGACACCTACGCCCGCGGCGGCGAGGTCGTGGTGCGGAGCCTCACCGCGCGGGGGCCCGACTTCGCGGCCGACGCGCGCGGCCGGGTACGCCCGCAGGGAGACTATCCGCTCGACCTGCGGGTGCGCTGGGCGGCCACCCTCCCCGGCTGGCCCGCCGGGCGCGGCAGCGCCGCGCTCAGCGGCACGCTCGAGAAGCTCCGCGTGGCGCACGAGCTGGCGCTCCCCTTCCGCGCCCGGCTCGACGCGCTCCTCACCACGCCGCTGCGCGACCTCTCCTTCGACGGCACGGTGACGGTCGAGCGGGTCAACCCCGCCGAGCTCAAGGCCGGGCTGCCGGCGGTGGCGCTCGGCGGCACCGCGCGCGGGCGCGGCACGATCGCGGCCTTCACCACCGAGGGGAACCTCGACGCCGACTCCGACCAGCTCGGCCGCGCCGCCGCGGACTTCCGCCTGCGGCGGCAGGGCACCGGCTGGATCGTCGAGCGGCTGGCGCTCTCCTCGCCCGACGCCCCGACGACGGTCCTGGCGCGCGGCTCGGTGACGCCCGGCGCCACCCCCGGCGCGCCGCCGCGCTTCGACCTGACCGCCGACTGGCAGGAGCTGGTCTGGCCGCTCGCCGGCCCGCCGGCGGTGCGCAGCGCGAGCGGCCGGGCGGCGGCGAACGGCACGCCCGAAGACTACGCGCTCGACCTCGTCGCGCGCCTCGCCACGCCGCAGCTGCCGCCGAGCCGCTGGGAGCTGGCCGGCCGCGGCAGCCTCGAGGCGCTGCGCGTCGACCGCCTGCGCGGCAATCTCCTCGACGGCACCCTCTCCGCCACCGGCCGCGTCGCCTGGAAGCCGGAGGTGTCGTGGCGCCTCGCCGTCACCGGCCGCGGGCTCGACCCGCGGGCGGTCGTCGCGGCACTCCCCGGCAAGCTCGCCCTCGACGCCCGCACGGAAGGGCGGCTCGCCGGCGGCGGGCCGGTCGGCTCGGTCGCGCCGCTGCGGCTCGCGGGCACCCTGCGCGGCGAGGCGCTCGCCGGCGGCGGCGCCGTGGGCTTCGCGGGCAAGAGTCTGACGCTCCACGACCTCGACTTCGCCTGGGGCTCGGCGCACCTTGCCGCCGACGGCACCGCCGGCGACCGCTGGGACCTCGACTGGCACGTTCAGGCGCCGGACCTCGGCATCGCGCTCGACGGCGCCGGCGGCTCGCTCGGCGCCCACGGCCGGCTGGCCGGCCCGGGGACCGCGCCGCGCGTCACCGCCGTCTTCCAGGGGGACGCCCTGACCTTCGGCACGACGGCCGTCGCGACGCTCCACGGCGACACCGACGTCGACCTCCGGCCCGGCGGCCCGCTGCGGCTGGACCTCCAGGCGACGCAGGTGGCGATGGGCGAGCGGCGCCTGGCGAGCGCCACCCTGCGCGGCGCCGGCCGCCGCGACGCCCACCGCATCGAGGCGGTGCTGCTCGGCGAGGAGAACCGCCTGACCCTCGGCCTCGACGGCGGCCTCGCCGGCACCTCCGCCTGGCGCGGGGCGATCACCACCCTCGACCTGCGCTCCGACTTCGCCGGCGCCTGGGGGCTGGCCGCCCCGGCGCCGCTCACCGCCTCGGCGTCCGGCGGCGACCTGCGCGACCTCTGCTGGGTCTCCGGCGCCTCGCGCCTCTGCGCCACCGGCGCCTGGAGCCAGACCGCCGGCTGGCGGGTGGACTCGACTCTCGCCGACCTGCCGCTGTCGCTGGCGAAGCCCTTCCTGCCGCCGGACCTCGAGCTGACCGGCGACGTGGACGGCGCGGTTCTCGCCCGCGCCGACGCGGCGGGGCGCCTGGCGGCCGACGTGGACATCGTCCCGGGGCCCGGCGAGCTGGCCTACACCGGCCCCGACGGCGAGCGCGCCGCGGTGCGCTACGAGCAGGCGCGGCTGACGGTGGACGCCGGCCCCTCCGGCGTCGACGCCCGCGCCGGCGTGACCCTCGTCGATGTCGGCAATGTCGCCGGCGAGCTGCACCTGCCCGACTACAACGTCAAGGGGCTGCCGGCGCGCGACCAGGCGGTGCGCGGCCGCGTCCGCGCCGACCTCGCCGACCTCTCCTTCGTCCAGGCCCTGGCTCCCGGCCTCGAGCGCACCGCCGGGCGGCTCGACGCCGACCTCGCGCTCGCCGGCAGCGTCGCGCGGCCGCTGGTCTCCGGCGAGGCGCGGCTCACCGGCGGCTCCGCCGAGGTTCCCGCCTTCGGCCTCGAGCTCGCGGACGTCCAGCTCGCCGCCGTCAGCGCCGGCGATCCGGTCATCCGCATCGAGGGCGGCGCCCGCTCCGGCCCCGGCCGGGTGACGATCGCCGGTCAGGCCACCCTCGCGCCGACCGCCGAGACGCCGATCCGCCTGGCGATCGACGGCGACCGCTTCCAGGCGATGAACACCAAGGAGGCCAAGGTCTTCGTCTCGCCGGACATCGACGTCCTCCACCGCGGCGACCGCATCGACGTCACCGGCGAGGTGCGGGTGCCGGAGGCGGAGATCGACGTGCAGAAGCGGCGCGAGGCCGGCGCGGTGCCGGTGTCGCAGGACGTGGTCATCGTCTCGGGCGAGGGCGAGACCCCGCAGCGCCGCAACGAGCCGCCGCTCCACGCCCGGCTGCGCGTCGTGCTCGGGGACGACGTCGAGGTCAAGGCCTTCGGGCTGGTCGCCGAGCCGCGCGGCAGCCTGCTGGTCATCGAGGAGCCGGGGACGCCGACCCGCGCCATCGGCGAGATCGACATCGACGGCGGCACCTTCAAGGCCTACGGCCAGGACCTGACGATCGAGCGCGGGCGCCTGATCTTCGCCGGCGGGCCGCTGGCCAACCCCGCGCTCTCGCTGCGCGCCTACCGCCGGGCCGACGACGGCGTCGTCGCCGGCCTCAACGCCCGCGGCCGTCTCCAGCAGCCGGAGATCACCCTCTGGTCCGACCCGGGGATGGGGCAGAGCGAGCAGCTCTCCTACCTGCTGCTCGGCCGCCCGCTGCAGCGCGCCACGCCGGCCGAGGGGAGCCTGGTGGCCAACGCCGCCACCAGCCTCGGCGTCAAGGGGGGGAACCTCCTCGCCAAGCGGCTCGGCGCCCGCTTCGGCCTCGAGGAGGCGCGGATCGAGACCGACGGCTCGCTCGAAGAGGCCTCGCTGGTCCTCGGCAAGTACCTCTCGCCCCGCCTCTACGTCTCCTACGGCTTCGGCCTCTTCGACCCGGTCAACACCCTGCGCCTGCGCTACCTGCTCGACGAGCAGTGGACCATCCAGGCCGAGACCGGCGCCGGCACCAGCGCCGACGTGCTCTACTCGACCGAGCGCGGGCGCGGCGCGGCGGTCGCCGACACCGTGCGCCGCGCCCCTTCCGACGCCGAGACCCCGCGCCGCACACCGAGCGACGGCGACCGGCCCTAACCCTTCGCACAGCGCCGGCGTGCCGCAGGAGCCGCATGATCGTCCATCTCCTCGACGGCACGTACGAGCTGTTCCGCCACTTCTACGGCCAGCGCCGCTTCAACAAAGGGAAGGACCGGCCCTTCGGCGCCGTGGTCGGCGTGCTGCAGACCGTGCTGCAGATGATCGAGACGGGCGCGACGCACCTCGGGGTGGCGACCGATCACGTCATCGAGTCCTTCCGCAACCGGATGTGGGCCGGCTACAAGACGGGGGCGGGCGTCGAGCGCGTGCTCCTGGCGCAGTTCCACCCGCTCGAAGAGGCGCTCGCCGCGATGGGCGTGGCCGTCTGGCCGATGACCGAGCTGGAGGCCGACGACGCGCTGGCCTCCGCGGCGCACATCGCCGCCGCCGAGGCGGGGGTGCAGAAGGTCTGCATCTGGACGCCCGACAAGGACCTGGCGCAGTGCGTCCGCGACGCCCGGGTGGTGCAGGTCGACCGCACGCGGCGCAAGATCCTCGATGCGGCAGGAGTGCGCGAGAAGTTCGGCGTCGAGCCGGCCCTGATCCCCGACTACCTCGCCCTCGTCGGCGACGCGGCGGACGGCTACCCGGGCATCCCGGGGATCGGTCCGACGACGGCGGCGCGGCTCCTCGGCCGGCACGGCGCCATCGAGGAGGTCCCGCCCGCCGTCCTGGGGGAGCGCCGCGATCTGGCGCTCCTCTTCAAGGACCTGGCGACGCTGCGCACCGACGCGCCGCTCTTCGGCGCGGCGGACGAGCTGCGCTGGCGCGGCAGCACGGCCGCCTTCGCCGCCTGCGCCGAGCGGCTGGGCGAGCCCCGCCTCCTGGCGCGCTCCCTCAAGGCGCCGGTCGCGTAGAGCAATCCGGCGCCGCCCTCGGCGCCTACTTCTTCTTGGTCAGCCCTCCCTTTCGGCCGCCGCGCCGCGCCGGCTTGCGCCGCGGGCGGGGCTCGGCGCCCTCGGGAGACAGCGCGGAGAGGTTCACCGCCCGGGTGGCGATGCCGGTGAGGGTCTTGTCGGCGTCCCCCTCCTCCTGCGCGGTGGTGTCGAAGAGGCCGGCGGCCTCGCTCTCGCCGAGCAGCTCGGCGTAGGCGCGGAGGGTGCCGTAGGCGGAGATCTCGTAGTGCTCGACCTTCTGGGCGGCGGCGATGAGGCCGGCGTCGAGGACCTCGGGGTCGGCGTCCTCCTCCGCGAGGAGCTCGGCGCCCTCCTCGAGCAGTCCTTCCATCCCTTTGCACTTCTTGCTGCTGCGCGGGCTCTTGCCGAGGCCGGTGAAGATGCGGTCGAGGCGCTCGATCTGCCGCTCGGTGACCTGGAGGTGCTCGCGCAGGGCGGCGGCGAGCTCCGGGTTGGTGGCGGCGCGGATCATCTTGGGCAGCGCCCGGGTGATCTGCTTCTCGGCGCTGTAGACGTCCTTGAGGTGGTGGAGGTAGAGCTCCTGCAGGGTGGCCAGTTCCATGGTGTCCCTCCTTTGGGGCCTGACGCCTGTGCAAGAGCCTCGCCCGCGCGGCGGGCCGGTACTGCCGCGCGCTCAGCCGCCGAGGAGCTCCGGCGGCTGCTCGATCTCGCGAGGAGCCGTGAGGACGCGGTAGAAGCACCAGCCCGTCAGCCCCCAGACGAAGGTCAGCGAGACGATCAGGAACACCCAGCCGAGTGGCGTCATGCTCTCTCCTCCCGATCCTCGGGCGGCCGCCGGCCGTCGATGTCGAGGCCCGCCGCGCGCCAGCGCTTCTCGCCGATGCGGGTGCAGACGACGAGCAGCACGGTGGTGGCCAGCACCAGGAGCAGCGCCCCCTGGCGCAGCGGCTCGTCGGCGACGGAGCGCACCCAGTCGCCGAGGTTCTGCCAGCAGAAGGCGGCGAAGACCAGCAGCAGGTAGGTGGGGGTGACGTACTTCATGATCCAGCGGTAGTAGCCCGGAATCCTCAGCAGCGCCCCCTGGTGCGCCTCGGCGAGCCCGCGCTCGACGCCGAACACCCACGAGAAGCAGATGATCTGCACCATGGCGAGGATGAAGATGAGGAAGGTGCCCACCCAGTCGTCGATCGTCGACCAGAAGATCCCGTCCCGGCTGTAGTACATGACCAGGAACGAGCCGACGACGCAGAGGCCGACCATCAGCGAGGTGGCGGCCTTGCGCGTCCAGCCCAGGGACTCCCGGAAGAAGGCGAGCGCCGGCTGGTACATCGAGATCGAGCTGGTGATGGCGGCGAGGAAGAGCATCAGGAACCAGACCGCGCCGATGAAGGTGCCGAAGGCCCCCATGTGCGCGAAGACGACCGGCAGGGTGGTGAAGCCGAGGCCGAAGGTGCCCCCCTGCACGACGCCGATCATGTTCGCGGTGCCGAGGAAGACGAAGGCCGAGGTGATGGTGATGAGACCGCCGAAGCCGACCTCGAAGAGCTCGTTGGTGGCCGAGGCCGTCAGCCCGGAGAGGACGACGTCGTCGCGCTTCCGCAGGTAGGAGGCGTAGTTGATGATGACGCCGAACCCGACCGAGAGCGAGAAGAAGATCTGCCCCGCCGCCGCGAGCCAGGTCTGCGGGTTGCCGAGGGCCTCGAAGTTGGGGTTCCACATGTAGCCGAGGCCGTTGATCACGTTCTGGTCCGGGAGGGCGGGGTCGGGCGTGCCCAGGGTCAGCACCCGCACCAGCACGACCAGCGCGCAGACCGCCATCAGCGGCATCGCCCAGCTCACGAACTTCTCGATCCCCTTGGAGATGCCGCGGAACACCAGCCAGATGTTGACCGCGAAGGTGATCGTCCAGAAGACGAAGGTCTGGATCGAGCCGCCGGCGATGACCCCGTTCTCGCCGCGGCCGGTGAAGTCGCTGTAGAACTGGCCGGCGCGCGCCGTCTGCTCGGCGATCGGCGCCGCGACGTCGACACCGATGCCGCCGGTCAGGTAGTGCCAGAAGTAGCCCAGGCACCAGGCCTCGATGTAGGTGTAGTAGTAGGAGACGGCGAGCGGGATGAGGACGCCGATCACACCGAGGTAGCGGCCGATCCCCCCCTTGCCGAAGACGCCGAGGATCGAGGGCGCCGAGTGCAGCCCCTTGCGGCCGCCGTACTTGCCCATCGTCCACTCCGCCCAGCCGATCGGGATGCCGAGGAAGAGGAGGGCGCAGAAGTACGGGATCATGAACGCGCCGCCGCCGTTGGCGGCCGCCTGCCCCGGGAAGCGCAGGAAGTTGCCGAGCCCGACGGCGGAGCCGGCGACGGCGAGGATCACCCCGACGCGGGTCCCCCAGTGCTCGTGGGTCGGTTGGATGGCCATCGAGCCTCCCCTGGAGTGCGGCGAACGCGGCGGAGACTACACCAGACCACCCGCTCCTCGGACCATAATGCGCCCGCGACGAGGAGGCGATCATGACGGACGCGAAGGCCACCGCCGGAGACGGCGGGCTGCTCCGCGAGCTCGGGCTGCTCGACTCGACGATGATCGTGGCCGGGTCGATGATCGGCTCCGGGATCTTCATCGTCTCGGCGGACATCGCCCGGCTGGTGGGCTCGGCGGGGTGGCTGATCATGGTCTGGGTGGTGACCGGCCTGCTGACCGTGGCCGCCGCCCTCTCCTACGGCGAGCTGGCGGCGATGATGCCGCGCGCCGGCGGCCAGTACGTCTACCTCCGCGAGTCCTACTCCCCGCTCTGGGGCTTCCTCTACGGCTGGACGCTCTTCCTGGTCATCCAGACCGGGACGATCGCGGCGGTGGCGGTGGCCTTCGCCCGCTTCCTCGGCGTGCTGGCGCCGGCGATCTCCCCCACGGCCTGGATCGTGCCGCCGATCGACCTCTCCGACAGCTACGCCGTCTCGCTCTCCTGGCAGCAGCTCGTCGCGGTGCTGCTCATCGTCTTCCTGACCCTGCTCAACACCCGCGGGCTCAAGGTCGGCAAGTGGATCCAGAACGTCTTCACCTCGACCAAGACGCTGGCGCTGCTCGGGTTGATCGTGCTGGGGATCCTCGTCGGGCGCGACGCCGGCGCGGTGGCGGCCAACTTCGCCGCCGCCTGGACGCCGCGCGACGTCGCCACCATCCGGCCCGACTTCGCTTGGGTGCCGGCGGTCTCGGCCGCCTCGGGGGCCTTCGGCCTCCTCGTCGCGTTCTGCGTCGCGCAGGTGGGGTCGCTCTTCTCGGCCGACGCCTGGAACAACGTCACCTTCACCGCGGGCGAGGTGAAGAACCCGCGCCGCAACGTGCCGCTGTCGCTGGCGCTCGGCACCGGGCTGGTGATCACCCTCTACGTGCTCGCCAACTTCGCCTATCTCTCGACCCTGACCCTGGGCGAGATCCAGACCGCGCCCGACGACCGCGTCGGCACCGCGGCGCTGGCCAAGATGTTCGGGCCGGCGGCGGCGGCGATCATGGCGGTCTTCATCATCATCTCGACCTTCGGCTGCAACAACGGCCTGGTGCTGGCCGGGGCGCGGGTCTACTACGCGATGGCGCGCGACGGCCTCTTCTTCCGCGCCACCGCGCGGCTCAACGAGCGCCACGTGCCGGCCCGCGGGCTCCTCCTGCAGTGCCTGTGGGCCTCGCTCCTGGTGCTGCCGCGGACGCGATTGCGCGACGACGCAGGGGCGCCGTTGCTCGACGCCGCGAGCGGCGCGCCGGTCTACGGCAACCTCTACGGCAACCTGCTCGACTACGTCGTCTTCTCGGTGCTGATCTTCTACATCCTCACCCTGGGCGGGCTCTTCGTGCTGCGGCGCAAGCGCCCGGAGGCCGAGCGCCCCTACCGCGCCTTCGGCTACCCGGTCGTGCCGGCGCTCTACATCGCCGCGGCGCTCGTCATCCTGGCGGTGCTGCTGTTGTACCGTACGCAGACCACCTGGCCGGGGCTGGTGATCGTCCTCACCGGGATCCCCGTCTACCTGCTCTGGCGGCGGCGGGCGCAACCGGCTCTCTCGACGGAGGACTCATGGCAAGCCGACTCGTAGCCAAGAAGCCCCTCGGGCTGCTGCTCGAGGAGATGAAGAGCGACAACCGGCTGCGGCGCATCCTCGGCCCGGTGCAGCTCACCAGCCTCGGCGTCGGCGCGATCATCGGCGCCGGGATCTTCGTCGCCACCGGCGCCGCGGCGCACAACGTGGCGGGACCGGCGCTGATGATGTCCTACGTCGC
The DNA here is from genome assembly GCA_036277075.1 of Thermoanaerobaculia bacterium. Lineage (GTDB taxonomy): Bacteria > Acidobacteriota > Thermoanaerobaculia > Multivoradales > UBA5704 > DASUNQ01. The sequence continues at coordinate 813 of DASUNQ010000114.1, read as the reverse complement.
GGCCGGCATCACCTGCATCTTCGCCGCCCTCTGCTACGCGGAGTTCGCCTCGATGGTGCCGGTGGCCGGCTCGGCCTACACCTACGCCTACGCCACGCTCGGCGAGCTCTTCGCCTGGATCATCGGCTGGGACCTGGTGCTGGAGTACGCGGTGGGCTCGGCGACCGTCGCCAACGGCTGGTCGAGCTTCTTCCAGACGCTCCTGCCGCGGATGGGGATTCACCTGCCGGAGGCGCTGAGCCGGGCGCCGATCGCCTACGACGCCGCGACCGGGGACTTCGTCGCCACCAACGGCATCGTCAACCTGCCGGCGATCATCATCACGGCGATCGTCACCGCGATCCTGGTCAAGGGCATCCACGAGAGCGCCAACTTCAACGCCGCGATGGTCGCGGTCAAGCTCGCCGCCGTCCTCTTCGTCATCCTGGTCGGCGCCTTCTACATCAACCCGGAGAACTGGAAGCCCTTCGCCCCCTACGGCTGGGGCGGCATCACCTTCTTCGGAAAGACCGTCTTCGGCCAGTCGGTCGGCGGCACGCCGGTGGGGATGCTCGCCGGCGCCGCGATCATCTTCTTCGCCTACATCGGCTTCGACTCGGTCTCGACCCACGCCGAGGAGGCGCGGCGGCCGAACCGCGACGTGCCGATCGGCATCGTCGCCTCCCTGCTGATCTGCACCGTGCTCTACATCGCGGTCGTCGCGGTCCTCACCGGCATGGTGAAGTACGACCGCATCGACACCGGCGCCGGCGTCTCGGTCGCCTTCAGCGAGGTCGGCCTGGGGTGGGCGGACGCGCTCATCGCGATCGCCGG
>DASUNQ010000113.1:0-2722 GCA_036277075.1 Thermoanaerobaculia bacterium | reverse complement strand
GGGGCGAGCACGACTTCGTCCGGCGCCGTCCCGAGCAGGTCGACGGTCGCCTGCCGGATCGCCTCGCGCAGCCGCTCGCGCTCCCCGGCTTCGCCCTCGCGCGTCTCGGCGACGACGACCAGCCGCTCCGTCCCCGACGCCGCGTCGGGGCTGCCGAAGGCCGCCACACACCCCTTGCGCACGCCGGGCAGCTCCCCCACCGCCTCCTCCAGCTCCTGCGGATAGAGGTTGCGCCCGCCGACGACGATGACGTCCTTCAACCGTCCGGTGAGGAAAACGTCGCCGGCGGCGACGTAGGCGAGGTCGCCCGAGTCGAGCCAGCCGCCGCCGCGCAGGAGCCGCGCCGTGGCCTCCGGGTTGCCGAAGTAGCCGCTCGTCGCCGAAGGGCCGCGGAACTCGAGGCGGCCTTCGCGCCGCTCCGGCAGCTCGCGGCCGTCGGGGCCGGCGATGCGCACCTCGTGGCCGGGCAATGGCGGGCCGCAGGAGACGAAATGCAGCGGGCGCGGGTCGTCCGCTCCCGCCGGCACGGCGCGGCCGGCGCGCTCGAAGGCCGCGCGGGCGACGGCATCGACCCGCAGCGGCGCCTCCACCGGCGGGAAGCAGAGGGCGAGCGAGCACTCGGCGAGCCCGTAGACCGGCTTCAGCGCCGCGGCGCGGAAGCCGTAGGGGGCGAAGCGCTCGGCGAATCGCCGCAGCGTCTCGGGGCGCACCGCCTCGGCGCCGTTGAACGCCAGCCGCCTCGACGAGAGATCGACGCCGGCCAGCTCGTCGTCCGCGATCCGGCGCACGCAGAGCTCGTAGGCGAAGTTCGGCGCCGCCGACAGGGTGCCGCCGTGGCGGGCCAGGGCGGCCAGCCAGCGCGCCGGCCGCGCCAGGAAGGAGGTCGGCGGCAGCAGCACCAACGGCATGCCGTAGTAGAGGCTCCCCATCCAGGTGCCGATCAGGCCCATGTCGTGGTAGAGCGGCAGCCAGCTCACGACCACGTCGTCGGGCAGCATCTCGAACGCCTGGCCGATCGCGCGCAAGTTGGCGAGCAGGTTGGCGTGGGTGAGGACGACGCCCTTGGGATCGCCGGTCGAGCCGGAGGTGAACTGGAGGAAGGCGACGTCCCCGGCCGCGACCGGCGGCAGCGGCGCCGGCGCGCAGGCGCCGGCGGCGAGCTCGCCGGGAGTGACCACCCGGCGCAGCGCCGGGAGCTGCGCGCGCAGCAGGCGCGCCAGCGGCACCACCTCGGGCGCGGCGACGAGCGCCACGCACCCCGCCGTGCGCAGGATGCCCGCCTGCCGGCGCAGGTGGTCCTCGAGCTGGCTCGGGCGCGCCGGCGGGTAGATCGGCACCGGCACGCCGCCGGCGAGTTGGATGCCGAGGAAGCAGACGAAGTAGTCGAGGCCGGTGGGCAGCATCAGCGCGGCGGTCTCGCCCGGCGCCATGCCCTGGTCGCGCAGCGCCGCCGCCGCTCCCCGGGCCCGCCGCAGCAGCTCGCCGTACGCCAGCTCCGCCGGCGGCCGATCGCCCGGCTCGAAGAGCACGTGCCGCCGTCCCGGATGCCGCGCCGCGTGCCAGGCGAGGACCTCGGGAAGCGTCCGGGTGGACTCGGGAGCGGCCTCGGCCGGCTCCATGGGAGCGGGCGCGACGGCCGTCCCGGTGCGCGGCGCGCCGCCGGCGGCGGCGAGGGCGTGGAGGAGGTCGCGCGGCGTCTCCGCGGCGGCGAGGAGCTCGTCCGGGAGGCGCACGTCGAAAGCGCCCTCGAGGCGGCGGAACAGCTCGCCGCGCGCCAGGCTGCCGAGGCCGAGCTCGCGCTCGAGAGCGGCGTCCAGCGTCCCGGTCTCGCGCGCCCGCAAGCGCCCCGGCCGGAGCTCGGCCTCCAGCTCGCGCACGATCGCCAGCAGCAGGGCTTCACGCTCGGAGTCCGACACGGAGGTGCTCGATCCTAGCGCCGCCGCCTTCAAGAAACATTCAACTCTTCACGCAAACACTCTGCTACAATCGGTGCCCTCGTTGCGCAGTCGACATCGAAGGAAACCGATCGACCGAGGGGACTCCCCCCCTCTTCGACCAGAGGGCCCTAGCCATGCACCTGACGATCGCCGCGTTCCACGCCCGCTTCACCTCGCCGGAGCAGGACCGCCTCATGACCGCGCTGCGCAAGCTTCGCCGGCTGGCCGACGTCCACCAGATCTTCGACCCGACCGGGGCGCCCGTCTGGGACAAGACCTTCGGCACGAGCCGGGAGGCGCCGTCGCCCTCCCACGGATGACGCGCGCGGCACCTCACCCCGGCCGGCCGGCCGATCCAGCGCGCGGCGACGGGCGAGGACACGGCATGCTCCTGGCCGACATCCTCGCCCGCCTGCGCGCCCTGCCCGAGATCGCGGGCTGGCCGGAGGCGCTCGCCTATGCCGCGGGCGCGGTCGATCCCGGGGGGCATCCTCTCTGGAGCTACCCGGTCGCGGCCTGCACCTCGGTCGGCGGCGACGAGGAGCAGGCGCTCCCCGCCGCCGCCGCCGTGTTCTCCGCGCTCGCCAGCATCCGCCTCGTGGACGACCTGCTCGACGACGACCCGCGCGGCGAGTTCCGGCGCATCGGCGCGGGCCGGGCGGCGAACCACGCCCTCGCCTTCCCGGCGGCGGGACACCTGCTGCTCGCCGGCGCCGCCGGCGGCGCCGAGCCGCGTGCCGCGCTGCAGGCGCGCTTCGCGCGGATGGCCGCGGCGACGGCGCGCG
>DASUNQ010000112.1:0-21264 GCA_036277075.1 Thermoanaerobaculia bacterium | reverse complement strand
CGGCGACGTCCCCGAGTGGCTCAAGGACCGCGCCATCTTCTCGCTCGACATGGGCTCGCTGCTGGCCGGCGCCAAGTACCGCGGCGAGTTCGAGGAGCGCTTGAAGGCGGTGCTCAACGAGGTCAAGCAGAGCGAGGGGCGCATCCTCCTCTTCATCGACGAGATCCACAACATCGTCGGCGCCGGCAAGACCGAGGGCTCGCCCGACGCCGGCAACCTGCTCAAGCCGATGCTGGCGCGCGGCGAGCTCCACTGCATCGGCGCCACGACGCTCGACGAGTACCGCAAGAACATCGAGAAGGACGCCGCGCTCGAGCGCCGCTTCCAGCCGGTGATGGTCGACCCGCCGACGGTCGAGGACACGATCTCCATCCTGCGCGGCCTGCGCGAGCGCTTCGAGGTGCACCACGGCGTGCGCATCCAGGACAACGCGCTCGTGGCCGCGGCCGTGCTCTCCAACCGCTACATCAGCGACCGCTTCCTGCCCGACAAGGCGATCGACCTGATCGACGAGGCCTGCGCCATGATCCGCACCGAGATCGACTCGATGCCGCAGGAGCTCGACGAGGTGACCCGCCGCGTCATGCAGCTCGAGATCGAGGAGGCGGCGCTCAAGAAGGAGACCGACAAGGCGAGCCGGGAGCGGCTGGAGGCGCTGCGCAAGGAGCTCGCCGACTTGAAGGCCGAGGCCGACGCGATGCGCGCCCAGTGGGAGGCCGAGAAGGCGGAGATCGAGGAGGTGCGCGCCGTGCGCGGGGAGATCGAGCAGGTGCGGCGGCAGATCGAGGAGGCCGAGCGCGCCTACGACCTCAACCGCGCCGCCGAGCTGCGCCACGGCAAGCTTCCCGAGCTGGAGCGGCGCTTGCGCGAGGAGGAGGCGAAGCTCGGCGAGGCGCAGAGCCGCGGGCGCCTGCTGCGCGAGGAGGTGACCGAGGAGGAGGTGGCCGAGATCGTCTCGCGCTGGACCGGCATCCCGGTCACCCGCCTCGTCGAAGGCGAGCGCGACAAGCTCCTCCGCCTCGAGGAGATCCTCCACCGCCGCGTCGTCGGCCAGGACGAGGCGGTCAAGCTCGTCACCGACGCCGTGATCCGCGCCCGCGCGGGCATCAAGGACCCGCGGCGGCCGATCGGCTCGTTCATCTTCCTCGGGCCCACCGGCGTCGGCAAGACCGAGCTGGCGAAGACCCTGGCCGCCGTGCTCTTCGACAGCGAGGAGAACCTGGTGCGGATCGACATGAGCGAGTACATGGAGCGGCACAACGTCTCGCGCCTGATCGGCGCGCCGCCGGGCTACGTCGGCTACGAGGAGGGGGGGCAGCTCACCGAGGCGGTGCGGCGCAAGCCCTACTCGGTGCTCCTCTTCGACGAGGTCGAGAAGGCGCACCACGACGCCTTCAACGTGCTGCTCCAGATCCTCGACGACGGCCGCGTCACCGACGCGCAGGGGCGGACGGTGGACTTCAAGAACACGGTCATCATCATGACCTCCAACATCGGCTCGCCGCACCTGCTCGAGGGGCCCGACATGGAATCAATGGAGCGCGGCGAGATCCCGGAGCGGGCGCGGCAGGCGGTGCTGCGCGAGCTGCGCAGCCACTTCCGGCCGGAGTTCCTCAACCGCGTCGACGACATCGTGCTCTTCCGGCCGCTGACGCTCGAGGAGATCGAGAAGATCGTCGACCTCCAGACCGAGGACCTGCGCCGGCGCCTCGCCGACCGCGGCATCCGCCTCGAGCTGACCGAGGCGGCGCGCGAGCACGTGGCGCGGCAGGGGTTCGACCCGGTCTACGGCGCCCGCCCGCTCAAGCGCTACCTCCAGCACGAGCTGGAGTCGCGGATCGCCCGCGCGCTGATCGCCGGCGAGGTGCTGCCGGGGGCGTTGCTGCGCGTCGACGCCGGCCGCGACGGGCTCACCGTGGCGATCGACAACCCGGTGCAGGTGGCGGAGGAAGTCGCCGCCGCCACCTGAGGCCGCGTGCGGCGGGCTACAGCCCGGTCGTGGCCGGGGGCGCGGGCGGTGGAGCGGGGACGGAGGCCGGGGCCTGGTTGCGGATCGGCGGGATCGAGCGCAGGTAGGCCCACATCGCGGCGAGGTCCTCGTCGGTCATGCGCGCGTAGTTGGGCCACGGCATCGGCGGCAGGATCGGCCGCGCCACGCCCCAGTGGCGGCCGGTGCGCAGGGTCTGGATGAACTGCGCCTCGGTCCAGATGCCGATGCCGGTGTTGGGGTCCGGGGTCAGGTTGTTCGCGTAGCTCACGCCCCAAGGACCGGCGAAGGCGGTGTTCGTGCCCGCTCCGGCCCAGACCCACGGACCGGCACCCAGCTCCGGCGGCGGCGGCATGACCAGGTCGGCCGGGTGCCCGGAGAGCATCCGGGTCATGTCCGGCGCCGGCCCTTGCGGCCCCATCGCGAACGGCGTGTGGCAGTCGTTGCAGCCGCTGATCGTCACCAGGTACCGGCCGCGGGCGACGGGGTCTTCCGCCGCCGGCTGGGCGACCGCCGGCGGTGCCGTCGTCTCCGCCGACTCTCCGCTGACCACGGGAGCGGCCTGGTCGGTCGGAGCGCAGGCGGCGAGCAGCGCGAGGAGCGGCGCGGCGGCGCGGGCGAGGCGGGTGGCAGCGGCGAGGTTACGGTACAAGGACGGTCCCTCCGTTCTTGGTGTCGCAGGCGGTGTCGAGCTGCACGGCATCGACGCCGATGGCGTAGCGGCCGGTCGCCGAGGTCAGTGCAGTCACCCATGCCTGCCCCGGCTCCGCGCCGGCGAGCGGGCCCACGCCGTGGTTGAGGTTGAGGTACATCCACCCGAAGGCGAAGGGGGGTGTCGGGTCGGTGGCGAGGCCGTTGCCGCCGGCGAGCTCGATCGACTGGGCCGCCAGCGGGAAGCAGCTGGGCGGCGGACCGATCGGCAGCGTCACGTCGCCCGGGAAACAGAGGTCGGCGACGTTTTCCTCTTCGTCGAAAGCGACGACGTCGACGTGCCCGAGCGGGAACCAGCTCGGGGGCGGCGTGCAGGATGCCTTGGGCAGGGCCTTGGTGTCGCGCCAGACCACGAGCTCCGTCCCGCCGCCGAACGCCCCGCCGTTCACGAACGGGGCGCTGAAGGTCGTCGGCAGCGGCTCGCGCTGGTCCTTGCCCGCGATCGCGGAGTAGCGGCCGTAGAAGGTGGGCGCCGTGGCCGGCAACGGACAGCGCCCCGCCCCGGCGCCGACGCTCGGGTCGGAGCAGGACTCGATGTGCACCAGCGTCTCGCTCTGCGCGAAGTTCCCGATGGGATCGACGTGGGCGTACCACCCCCAGAGCACGTTGCGGTCGCTGGCGATCCCCGAGGAGAAGTAGCCGGGGCTCGCCGGGTGGAGCGCCGTGCAGCGGGTGACGGCGTCGACGGTGAGGTAGCCGCGCAGCAGGCCGTCGCCGTAGTTCGCCCCGGCGCACCCGCCGTAGCGCTCGCTGCGGTCGCCGCTGTGGGCGCGCCGCAGCTCGAGGCGGGCGGCCGCGTCGAGCGCCGGCAAAGCCGGCGGCAGCGCGTCGCAGCCCGGGAAGGTCGCCTCTTCCGACAGGCGCCCCTGGTTGCTGAGGTGGTCGCCGGGGTCGCGCTCCAGGTCGGCGGTGCGCGGCAGGGCGCCGTTGAAGAGGTCGCGGAGGTTGATCGTCTGGACGTCGTAGCCGGTCAGATAGACGTCGAAGGTCAGCGTCGGCACCGCGTAGTCGGTCCACAGGGTCACGTGCGCCAGCGCCGCCGCTGCGGAGGCGTTGTTGATCGAGACCAGCGTCGTCCGGCCGGCGGGGAGGGCGGGGTCGAGCTCGAAGTAGGGCAGGAGCAGGGTGGCCGCCGGCACCGGATCCATGGCGCAGATCTCCGCCCGGGCGGCGGCGGCCGTCGACAGGAAGGCGGCGGCCGCGGCGAGGAGCGGGAAGTGTCGCGAGCGCATGGCGGACCGCACGCTAGCAACGCGCTTTCCGTGCTGTCAACGCGCCGAGCAGCGACGGCTAGCGGCCCCAGACCTCCTCGAGGCGCCGGTCGCGGCCGCAGCCGGTGCGGTAGAGCTTGTAGCGGATCGGGTTCTTCCGGTAGTAGTCCTGGTGGTACTCCTCGGCGGGGTAGAACGGGCCCGCCGCCACGATCTCCGTGCGCACGCCGCCGCGGAAGCGGGTCGCCTCGAGCTTCCGCTTGGACTCATCGGCGAGCCGCCGCTGCTCCTCGCCGTGGTAGAAGATCGCCGTCCGGTACTGCTCGCCGACGTCGCAGAACTGCCGGTCCTCGACCGTCGGGTCGACGTTCTTCCAGAAGACCTCGAGCAGCTTCGCGTAGCTCACCTTGGCGGGGTCGTAGCGCACCTCGACCGCTTCGGCGTGCCCGGTGCCGCCGCTCGACACCCCTTCGTAGGTCGGGTTCTTCTGCCGCCCGCCGGTGTAGCCCGAGATCGTCGCCACCACCCCCGGCAGCTCGTCGAACGGCGGCTCCATGCACCAGAAGCAGCCGCCGGCGAAGGTCGCCTTGGCGAGCTTGCGGGCGGCGACGGGCTGCGGCTTGCCGGCCGGCGGCGGCGGCTCCGCAGGCGGCGCGGCGGCGAGGAAGGCGAGAGCGAGGAGGGCGGGGAGGAGCGAGGTCTTCATGCCCCGAGGATACGCGAGCCGGGTCGAGGCGGATTGCCCTTCACCGGGAGCAGTAATCGGGGGCGCGCGGCCGGAGGGCCGCCGCCGTGCTGAGGCCGGTGGCGAGGCCGCCCGCGATGCAGAGCAGCAGGAGACCCGTGGCCGAACGGAAGCCGCCGAGGGCGGCCTCGGCGGCGAGGCCCCCAGCCGCCGTGCCGAGACCCATGCCCACACAGCTGCGCAGCACCCACTCGCCCCGGCCGGTAAGGCCCCCGCGCAGCACGAGCCGCTGGAGCGCTCCGACGACCGCTCCCGTGCCGCCGCCGATGAAGAGGAGCGCGGCGAGCTCCTGGACCGGCTCGCCCTTCGGGAGGCCGGAGCTCTCCCAGAGAAAGCTCGTCGCCAGCAAACCCCCGCAGAAGGCGACCCCCGTGGCGGCGATCCAGGTCCACCCGGCGAGCCGGCGCGAGCGGAGGAGCAGCCACTGCCCGACACCCAGACAGACCCCGAGCAGCAGGGCGGCGCCAACGAAGAGGAGCTCGCCGTCGACTCGCTGCCCGAGCCGCCCGCCGAGGGAGAGCGCCGCGATCAAGCCGACCGCCAACCCGGCCGCCGAGCCTCCGGCCCAGTCCATGCCGCGGACCGGGATCCCGGAGGGATCGCAGGCGGCGCTCCACACCCGCGCCAGCGCGGCCGCTTCGCCGAAGCGCCGGACCGCCTGCTCCTCGGCGGAGTCCCGCTCGAGCCCCCCCGCCTCGAGCCGCCGCGCCGCCTCGCGCAGGTGGGCGCCGGCCTCGCCGAGGATCCGGCGCCGCAGCCGCCAGCCGGAGACGCCGTGCCGCGCCAGCTCGCGGCGATAGCCGCCGAGGAAGCGGCGGATGCGCGCAGGCCTCACGGCGCCTCCTCCGCCAGCACCAGGCCGACCACCTCGGCGAAGCTCCGCCAGGCCTCCCGCTGCTGCTCGAGAGCCTCCTGCCCCGCCGCCGTGAGCCGGTAGACGCGCTTGCGGCGACCGCCCGGCGTCTGGCGGCTGCGCAGCAGTCCGCGCATCTCGAGGCGATGGAGGAGCGGGTAGATCGTCCCCTCCGGGAGGTCGAGCCGCCCGCCGCTGCGGCTGCGCAGGGCCTCGATGACCGCGTACCCATAGGTGGCGCCGGAGGCGACCACCGCCATCACCAGCATGTCGAGGTGCCCCTTGAGCGCGTCGCCTTCCATGCTTTCGTTCCTGGCCTCAACCGCTGCGCAAGACCCGCGCCGGGTCGAGGCGGGCGGCGCGCCGCGCCGGCAGCAGGCTCGCGGCCGCCGCGGTGCCGACCAGGAGCGCCGCCACGGCGCCGAACACCAGCGGGTCGTTCGCCGCCGTCCCGAGCAGCAGGCCGGCGAGCAGGCGGCCGAGCGCGAAGGCGCCGGCCGCGCCGATCGCCACGCCCGCCAGCGCCAGAACGAGCCCCTGGCGCGTGACCAGCCAGAGCACGGAGCGCCGCTCCGCGCCGAGCGCCATGCGCACGCCGATCTCGCGGCGGCGTTGGACGACCGAGTAGGAGACGACGCCGTAGATCCCGACCGCCGCCAGGAGGAGCCCGACGAGCCCGATCGCGCCGGCGACCATCGCCGCGACGCGCTGCGGCAGCCGCGAGGTGGCGATCGACTCCTCCATCGAGGCGAGGCCGAGGATCGGCAGGCTGGGGTCGAGCCGCTGCACCTCGCCGCGCAGGGCCGGCCCGAGGGCGGTCGGCGCGCCGGCGGCGCGGACGAGCAGGGTCATGCGCGCGCTGGGGACCTGGAGGAACGGCAGATAGAGGAAGGCGCGGGGCGCCTCGCTCACCCGCGAGGACGTGCTGTCCGCGACGACGCCGACGACCTCCACCCGCCGCCCGGCGTGGACCAGCCGCTGCCCGATCGCTTCCTCCCCCGGCCAGAAGCGCCGCGCCAGGGTGCGGTTGACGACCGCCACGGCGGGCGCGTCCGCGCGGTCGGCTTCGGTGAAGTCCCGCCCGGCGAGGAGCGGGATGCGCAGCGTCGCGAAGTAGCGGCTGGCGATGCGGCTGTAGTGGACGCGCAGGGCCTGCCGGCCGGGGGGCGGCTCCCGCCCTTCCACCGCGATCTCGGTGCGGCCGCCGCCGAAGAGGCGGGCGAGGCTCAGCGGTGTGGAGTCGGCGAGGCTCGCGGCCTCGACCCCCGGCAGAGCCGCGGCCCGGTCGCGCAGCGCGAGGAAAAGGGCCTGGAGCCGCTCCCCCTCGTAGCCGAGGATGGACGGGTCCAGCGTCAGCAGCGTGACGCCGGCGGGCTCGAAGCCGGGCGAGGCCGCCGCGACCCGCCGCAGCGCATGGAGGAAGAGACCTCCCGTGGCGAGGAGCAGCAGGCAGACGGCCACCTGCGCGACGACCAGCGCGCTGCGCAGCCGCAGCCTGCCGCCGCCCCCCGCGCCCGCGCTCTCCTTGAGCTCGGCGACGAGGTCGGGCCGCCGCGCCTGCCGCAGCGGCAGCAGGGCGAAGGCGAGACCGGAGAGGGCGGAGACCGCCAGCGTGAAGGCCAGCACCGGCAGGTCGAGGGCGAAGTCGAGCACCAACGGCCGGGGCACTTCGAGCCGCCGCAGCAGGGCCACGCCCCACGCCGCGAGGAGAGCGCCGGCGGCGCCGCCGAGGAGGGCCAGCAGCAGGCCCTCGGTCAGGAGCTGCCGGACCAGCCGCCGGCGGCTCATGCCGAGAGCCAGGCGGATCGCGATCTCCTGCCCGCGCGCCACCGAGCGGGCGAGGAGCATGCCGGCGACGTTGAAGCAGGCGATGAGGAGGATGAAGAGCGACACCGCGAGGAGCACGGCGAGGAAGGCGACCACCCCGCCGCGGAGCTCCTCGTCGTAGCCGGTGAGCGGGGTGACGGCGATCTCGAAGTCGCGCTCCGTGGGGAAGTCCTGCGCCTGGCGCCGCGCGACCGTGGCGGCGACCGCCTGCGCCCGCGGCAGCGACACCCCCGGGGCGAGGCGGCCCACGACCTCCAGCCAGGCGGTGTCCCGCGCCCGCAGGTCGCGGCGGCGCAGCACCGCCTCCGCCATCGCGGTGGGGACCCAGACGTCGTAGACGAAGCCGAAGAAGGTGCCGCCGAAGCCCGGCGGGGCGATGCCGACGACGGTGAACGGCAGCCCGTTGAGGACGACCTCCCGCCCCACCAGCGCCGGGTCGCCGCCGAACCCGCGCAGCCACAGCGCGTGGCTCACGACGGCGACCGGATGCCCCCCCGGCACGCGCTCCTCCTCGGGCAGGAAGAAGCGGCCGCGCACCGGCCGCACGCCGAGCGTCGAGAAGTAGTTGCCGGAGACGATCTGCCCGGCGACCAGCTCCGACTCGCCGCCGCGGGTCAGGCTCATCGGGCGGTCGGTGTAGGCGGCCAGCCCGGCGAAGGAGCCGCTCGCGCTGCGGAGCTCCTGGTACACCGGCAGCGGGAAGCCGCCGAGCGACTCGGGGTCCCCCACCTCCCGGCGGAAGACGTTGACCAGCCGGTCCGGCTCCGCGATCCCCGGCAGCGGCCGCAGGAGGAGGGAGCTGACGAGGGTGAAGATCGCGGTGACGGCGCCGATGCCGACCGCCAGCGAGGCCACGGCGGCGATGGTGAACCAGGGGTCCCGGCGCAGCGCCCTCGCGCCGTGCCGCGCGTCGTGCACGAGGTCGAGCAGGAGCCCCATCCCTAGCCACTCTAGGGATGAGGCCGCGGCGTGTCAAGCGCCGCCCTACTCGTAGCGGATCGCTTCCAGCGGGTCGACGGCCGCCGCGCGGCGCGCCGGCAGGTAGCTGGCGAGGAGCGCGACGGCGACGAGCACGGCGGACACGGCGCCGAAGGTGGCCGGGTCCGTGGGGCTCACCTCGAAGAGGAGGGCGCGCAGCAGGCGGGTCAGCGCGAAGGCGCCGGCGAGGCCGATCGCGACCCCTCCGAGCGCCATCCACAGCCCCTGCCGCAGCACCAGCCCGGCGACGTCGCGCCGCGCCGCGCCGAGCGCCATGCGCACCCCGATCTCGCGCGTGCGCTGGCTGACGACGTAGGAGATGACGCCGTAGTTGCCGACCGCGCCCAGGAGCACCGCCATCGCCGCGGCGACGAGCAGCAGGAGCATGGTGAAGGAGGTGCGGGCGGTCGAGCGCTCCACCACCTCCTCCATCGCCTGCACCTGCGCCAGCGGCAGATTGCGGTCGAGCCCCCAGACCGCCTCGCGCACGGCGGCGGCGGCGTCCATCGGCTCTCCCTCGAGCTTCACCACGAGGGTGAAGTTGCGCGGCACCCACTCCCCCGCTTCCTCGGCCGGCACGATCCGCCGCAGCGGGTAGTAGATCGCCTCGAACGGCTTCTCGTGCAACCCTTCGTCGCGCACGCTGCCGACGACGCCGACGATGGTCGACCACTCGCGCTCCTCGCGCACCAGCCCCTGCATGATCCGCCGCCCGAGCGCGCTCTTGCCGGGCCAGAAGCGCTCGGCGAGGGCGGCGCTGACCACGATCTCGTTCGTCGGCCGCGCCGGGTCGATCGGGCTCAAGGTGCGGCCGGCGAGGAGCGGGATGCCCATCGCCCGGAAGTACTCCGGCGTCGCGAAGCGCACGGCGATGATCGGCGGCACGGCGTCGGGGGGGAGCGGGTGGTCCTCGAAGGTGTGGGCGCTGTTCGAGCCGCCGCCGGTGAGCGGCAGCAGCGTCACCGTGCCGGCTTCCACCACCCCCGGGAGGGCGCGCACCCGCTCGAGGAGCGCGGTGACGAAGCGCGCGTTGGCGGCCTCGTCGGGGTACTCGGTCTCCGGCAGCGCCAGGCGGGCGGTGAGCACGCCTCGCGGCTCGAGCCCGGGATCGACGTTGCGCAAGCGCCAGAAGCTGCGCACCATGAGCCCGGAGCAGACCAGCAGGACGAGGGCGAGGGCCATCTGGGCGACGACCAGGAGGTTGCGCGCGCGGTGGCGCTCGCGTCCGGTCGAGCCGCCGCGGCCGCCCTCCTTGAGCGCCGGCACCAGCTCGGGTTTGCCGTAGCGCCAGGCGGCGAAGCCGCCGCAGAGGAGGGCCGCGAGGAGCGAGACGAGCAGGGTGAAGCCGAGCACGGGGAGGTCGATCCCCACCTCCTCGAGGCGCGCGATCCCCTCCGGGCGGAGCGCCAGGAGCGCGCGCAGGCCGGCGCCGGCGAGCACCAGGCCGATCGCGCCGCCGGCGAGGGCGAGCAACGTCGTCTCGCCGAGGAAGGCGCGGGCGATGGCGCCGCGCGAGGCGCCGAGGGCGGTGCGCACCGCGACCTCGCGCTGCCGCGCCTCGGCGCGCACCAGGAAGAGGTTGGCGACGTTGGCGCACGCGATGAGCAGGATCACGCCGACGGCGCCGAGCAGCACCCAGAGCACCTGCCGGATCTCCCCCACCACGTCATCGCGCTGCGGGTGGACCAGGGTGGTGAAGCGCGCGTGCTCCATCATGCCGGCGGTGATGTCGTCGCTCGGGAACTCCTCCGGCATGCGCCGCACGAGGGCGGCGAGCTCGCGCTGGGCCGTCTCGGGAGTGGCGCCGGGGGCGAGGCGCGCGATCCCGTACCAGTTGAAGTTGCCGATCTCGAGGTTCGCCTCGTCGATCGTGACCGGCAGCCAGAGCTCGGTGTCGGCCTCGGGGAAGCGGAAGCTCGGCGACATGACGCCGACCACCTGCCGCGCGACGCCGTCCACCCGCAGGGTCTTGCCGACCACCGCCGGGTCGCCGCCGAAGCGCCGCCGCCAGAGGGCGTCGGAGAGGAGGACGATGGGCGCGGCGCCCGGGTGCTCGTCGCCCTCGACGAAGACTCGCCCGCGGGCGGGCGCCGCCCGGAGGACGGTGAAGAGCGAGGCGGTGGCGCCGGCGGAGGTGACCCGCTCGGGGCTCGTGCCGTCGGTGAGGCTCGAGCTGCCGGCGTCGTAGAGGCCGATCCCTTCGAGCGAGCGGGCGTGCCGCTTGTAGATGACGTAGGTGCCGAGCGAGTGCTCGAACTGCTCGATGTCGAGCCCCGGAGCGCTGTGCCACACGCCCACCAACCGCTCGGGCTCGGGGAACGGCAGCGGCCGCAGCAGGATGGCGTTGACGAGGCTGAAGACCGCGGTCGTGGCGCCGATCCCGACGGCGAGCGTCAGGACCGCGAGGGCGGTGAAGGCGGGGCTGCGGAGGAGCCCTCGGACGAGCGAGCGGAGCGTCTGGAGCATGAGCCCAGTACGGCGGCCGCGGGGGGAAAGTTCCAGAGATCGCGGGGGAGGCCGTGCCCCAGGAGGGGAGACGACGCCCCCGCGAGGGGCGGCCGCCGGACCGCGAGGGGTGGGTGCGTGCCCGAAGGGGAAGCCAACCGGCCCGCGAGGTGCGCGAGCGCCCCCACGCGGTGCGGCGGCGCCCCCGAAAGGGGGCACGCTCTCCCCACGCGGAACGGCGGCGCCCCCGAAAGGACGAGCGGTCTCCCCGCGAGGGGCGGCGCCGCCCCCGGCTGGGCGCGGCGTTCCTACTCGCCGACCACGGCGTCCACCTCGACCTCCACCAGCCATTCCGGGTCGATGAAACGCACGACCTGCATCACCGTGTTGACGGGCCGGATGTCGCGGAAGAGCTCCCCATGGACGGTGCCGACCGCCTGCCAGTCCTCGATGCGGGTCAGGAGGACCCGGGTGCGGACCACGTCGCCGAGCCCCGCGCCGAGCTGCTCGAGCGCCAGCCGCGCGATCTCGAAGCAACGCCGCGCCTGCCCCGCGGCGTCGCCGGTGCAGACCGTTTTGCCATCCACCCCGAGCGGGGCCGTCCCCGCCACCGCCACGAAGCTCCCCACCCGCACCGCCCGCGAGAGCCCGAGGAGCGGCTCGTAGGGGCTGCCGGACGAGACGGAGCGGCGGTCCATGATCGGTTATACTAGCGGTATTGCCGAGGGTATGGCGATGGCCAGCTCAAAGACCGCGATCTCTCTGGAATCCCCGCTTCTCGACCGCATCGACGAGCTTGCCCGCGAGCTGGAGGTCTCGCGCAGCCGCCTCCTGGCGCTCGCCGCCGAGGACTTCCTGCGGAAGCACGAGAACGCCCGCATGCTCCGCCAGATCGACCTCGCCTGCGCTGACGGGCCGACGGAGGAGGAGCGGAAGGTGGCGCAAGCGATGCGCTCGCGGCATCGACAGCGTATCCAACGCGAACGGTGATCCGGCAGGGGGAAATCTACTGGGCGGACCTCGGCCCCCCCTCGGGCTCCGGCCCCGGCTTTCGCCACCCGCACGTGGTCGTGCAGAACGACCTTTTCAATCGCAGCGCACTGCAAACGACGATCGTCTGCGTAATCACCTCGAGCCCGAAGCGGGCGCGACTACCTGGAAACGTGCAGCTCGCGGCCGGCGAGGCAGGCCTCCCCCAGCCGAGCGTCGTCAACGTCACCCAGCTCTACACGGTGGACAAGGAAGACCTCGTCGAGCGCATCGGCACCCTCTCCCCCGACCGCCTCGCCGAAGTCCTTGCCGGCCTCAACCTGGTCCTGGAGCCTCGCGCCGCCTGGTGAGCGGCCCTGCTACCGCAGGTTCTCCTCCATCAGCTCGTACACCCGCCGGTACTCGTCGAGCCAGGAGGAGGGCTCCTGGAAGGCGTGGGGCTCGACGGGGTAGATCGCGGTCTCGAAGTACTCGGTCTTGCCCAGCTCGATCAGGCGCTGGACCAGGCGCACCGTGTCCTGGAAGACGACGTTGTCGTCCACCATGCCGTGGCAGATGAGGAGCGGCTTGCGCAGGCCCTCGGCGTACTCGATCGGCGAGGACTTGCGGTAGGCCTCGGGGTCCACCTCGGGGACGTTGAGGATGTTCGAGGTGTAGCCGTGGTTGTAGTGCGCCCAGTCGGTGACCGGGCGGAGCGCCGCGCCGGCGGCGAAGAGGTCGGGCTTGCGGAAGAGCGCCATGAAGGTGAGGAAGCCGCCGTAGGAGCCGCCGTAGACCCCCACCCGCGCCGGGTCCACCGCCTTGTTGGCCGCCAGCCACGCCACGCCGTCCTCCAGGTCCTCGACCTCCGGGTAGCCCATCTGCCGGTAGATCGCCGTCCGCCAGTCGCGGCCGTAGCCGGCCGAGGCGCGGTAGTCCATGTCGAGGACGACGTAGCCGCGCCGCGTGAGCAGGCTGTGGAACATGAACTCGCGGAAGTAGCTCGACCACCCCTTGTGCGCGTTCTGGAGGTACCCCGCGCCGTGGACGAAGACCACGGCCGGCCACTTGCGGTCGGCGCTCCAGCCGGCCGGCGTGTAGACGCGCGACCAGATCGGCCGCTCGACGTGCTTCGACGGCACCGCCACCACCTCCGGCGCCGTCCAGCGGATCGCTTCGAAGGCGTCGCTCGTGGTGTCGGTCAGCCGGCGCGGCGCCGCCCCGGACGCCGCCGCCTGGACCGAGAGCTCCGGCGGGTGCGTCGTCGTCGAGTGCCAGAGCAGGAGCTGCCGCTCGTCGGGCGAGAGGACGTACTCGGTGACGCCGTCGAGCGCCGACAGCCGCTCGAGGGCGCCGCTCTCGACACCGACCCGGTAGACCTCGTAGACGCCCGGGTGCTCGCGGTTGGCGACGGCGAAGAAGCTCTTGCCGTCCTGCGAGAGGACGACGTCCGACAGCTCGAAGTCGCCGCGCGTGAGCTGCCGTGCCTTGCCGGCCGGCACCGGCCGCAGGTGGAGGTGCGCGTAGCCGCTCTCCTCGGAGAGAAACCAGAGCGTGCGGCCGTCGCGCAGCCAGCCGAGGTCGTCGAGCGCCCAGTCGTTGACCCAGGCCGGGTCGCTGATCCGGTGCAGCGGCGCCAGCCGCTTCTTCTCGAGGTCCACCCCCGCGATCCAGCGGTCCTTGTTGTCGTAGGAGAAGAGCTGCACCGCCGCACGCGCGCCGTCGTCGCTCCAGACGATGCGGTCGAGCACGACGAGGCGCGGCGCGGGCTTGTCGTCCTTCTTCGCGCCCTTCTCCGCCTCCTTCTTCTTCTCCTTGCCGTCCCCCGCCGCCTTGCGCGCCTCGGCCTCGGCCTTCGCGCGCAGCTCCTTCAGCGGATCGTCCTCGATGCCCGGCAGCGCGCCGAGGTCCAGCTCGTGCCGCTCCTGCCGGACGAGGTCGAGGAGCAGGAGCGTCGGCGAGACCGGCTTCGGCGCGCCGACCTTCGGCCGCACCTCCTCGACGTCGACGTAGCCGTGCTCGGTGACGAAGACCGGCATCTTGTCCTGCTTGCCCTCGTCCGGCTCCTTGGGCAGGAGCGCCAGGATCAGCCACTCGCCGCTCGGCGACAGGACACCGTCGGCGATCTGCACCTCGTCGCCGAGATAGAACGGCAGCGGCGGGCGGGTGGGATCGGCCTTCTGCCGCTCGCGCGCGACGCGGCGGGCGGTCTCCTCCTCCTTCTCGCGCTGGCGGACGACCGCGAAGAGCCGCTCCTGCTGCGTCTCGAGGAAACCCTCCTCCTCGTCCAGGGTCGCCGGGTCCTTGGCGAGCTGGAGGTCGGCGAGCTGGACCTCGGGCCCGCCCTCGAGGTCGCGGGCGAACCAGTGGTTGCCGCGCCGGTAGGCGACGCGCCGGTCGCCGGCGAGGAACCCGACCGCGCTCTCCGCCTCGGCGGTGCGCGTGAGCTGGCGCTCGGCGCCGGTCGCCACGTCCTTCCAGAAGACGTCCCCCTCGCGGGCGTAGGCTTTCTTCGTCCGGTCCTCCGACCAGTCGCCGCCGCGCGCGTCAGCACGGCCGCGCTCGGCGTCCTCCACCCGGCGCGCCTCGCCGGTCGCCAGGTCGAGGCGGAAGAGGTCCAGCGTGTCCTCCCCTTGCCGCTCGCGCTCGAAGTACACGGCGCCGCCGTCGTCGGCCCAGTAGGGCATGAGCGGCGCGTTCCCGATCCACTCCGGGTCGGCCATGATCTTCTCGAGCGTGATCTCGTCGGCCGGCGGCGGGGTGGAGGCGGGCGGCTCCTGGGCCTCCACGGCGGCGGGGGCGAAACAGGTCGCGAGGACGAGTGAAAGGCAGGTCCGGATCGTCGGGCGCATAGGCGCGCGATCCTAGCAGCGGGTGAAATTGCGCCGAGGGCCGAGTGAGCGTAGCCTTCTCGCAAGACATCGGACTCGGAAGTACGGAAGGGCCTCGTGGAACCTCCCCTCTCGACGCTGATCCGCTCCGCCGACGGCGGCGACGGCCAGGCCTCCGAGGCGCTCTTCGCGGCGCTCTACCGCGAGCTCCGCGGGCTGGCGCGCCGCGAGCTGGCGCGCGCGGGTCCGGGCGCCGCGCTCGGCGTCACCAGCCTGCTCCACGAGGCCTATCTCGACATCGCGCAGCGCGAGGGGGTGGCCTTCCCCGACCGCGCCCGCTTCTTCACCTACGCGGCACGGGTCATGCGCGGCCTGATCATCGACGGCCTCCGCCGCCGTCAGGCCCGGAAGCACGGCGGCGGCTTCGAGCTCACCTCGATCGACGGCAAGGACGTGGGCAACGTCCCGCCGGGCGATGCCGAGGAGATCGAGCGGCTCGGCCAGGCGCTCGACGAGCTCGCCGCCGTGGAGCCGGAGATCGCGCACGTGGTCGACCTCAAGTTCTTTTGCGGCTTCACCTTCACCGAGATCGCCAACCTCCGCGGAGTGAGCGAGCGCACGGTGCAGCGGCAGTGGGACAAGGCGCGGATCTATCTGCGCCACGCGCTGCGCACGGGGCTCCTCGAGTGAAGAGCGCGCGCTGGCGGCTCGTCAGCCCCCACCTCGACCAGGCGCTCGAGCTCTCCGTCGAGGAGCGGCGGCGGTACCTCGCCGACCTGGCGAGCGAAGATCCCGCGCTCGCCGCCGACCTCGAGCTGCTCCTCGGCGAGGAACAGGTCCTGCGCGACGAGCAGTACCTCGAGCACGACGCGCAGGACCTGCTCGCCGAGTCCCGCCTCGTGGGACAGGTCTTCGGCGCCTACGCGCTGGTCGAGCCGCTGGGCGCCGGGGGGATGGGCAGCGTCTGGCTGGCGCGCCGCAGCGACGGTCACTTCGAGGGGACGGCCGCGGTCAAGCTCCTCTCCGCGGCGCTCCTGGGCCCCGCGGGGGCCTCCCGCTTCCGCCGCGAGGCGACGATCCTCGCGCGCTTGAAACACCCCCACATCGCCCAGCTCTTCGACGCCGGCGTCTCCGAGGCCGGCCAGCCGTACCTGGTGCTCGAATACGTCGAGGGCGAGCCGATCGACCGCTGGTGCGAGGACCGGGCGCTCGACGTCGAGTCCCGCTTGCGGCTCTTCCTCGACGTCCTCGCCGCCGTGGCGCACGCCCACTCGAACCTCGTCGTCCACCGCGACCTGAAGCCGTCGAACGTCATGGTGTCGAAGGACGGGCGGGTGAAGCTGCTCGACTTCGGCATCGCCAAGCTCCTCGAGGGGGAGGCCGGGGACGGCGCGCCGACCCAGCTGACGCTGGAAGCGGGGCGCGCCTTCACCCCGTCCTTCGCCGCGCCCGAGCAGGTCACGGGCGAGAGCGTGACCACGGCCACCGACGTCTACGCCCTGGGCGCCCTGCTCTATCTCCTCCTCGCCGGCCGCCATCCGTTCGGCGGGCCCGGGGCCTCGCCGGTCGAGCTGCTCCGAGCGGTCGTCGAGACCGCGCCCGACCGCCTGTCCGACGCGGCCCCCGACCCGCACCGGCGGCGCGAGCTCCGGGGCGACCTCGACACGATCGTCGCCAAGGCCCTGAAGAAACGCCCCGAGGAGCGCTACGCCTCGGTCACCGCCCTGGCCGAAGACCTGCGCCGCTACCTCGCCGAGGAGCCGATCCTCGCCCGTCCCGATTCCGTGGCCTACCGGGCCCGGAAGTTCGTGCGCCGCCACACGCGGAGCCTGGCGGCGGCCGCCGCGGCGGTCGTCGCCCTGGCCGCGGTCGTGGCGTTCTACGGCACCCGGCTCGCCGACGAACGGGACCGGGTGCGCGAGGAGGCCCAGAAGGCCACCCAGGTGAGCGGCTTCCTCACCGACCTGTTGAGCCAGGCCGACCCGTACGAGACCGGCCAGGGCGAGCCCACGGTGCGGAGCCTGCTCGACATCGGCGCGGTCCGGGCGCGGCAGGACCTCGCCACCCAGCCCGAGCTGCAGCGCGAGATGCTCACCCTCCTGGGCCGGATCTACGAGCGGCGCGGCGCCTACGAGCTGGCCGTGCCGCTGCTCGACCAGGCCGTCGCCGTCGGCCGCCGGACCCTTGGGCCGAGCCCCGAGCTGGCCCAGAGCCTGAACGACCTCGGCGTCGCTCGCCTCCAGAAGGCGGAGCTCGACGCCGCCCGCACCACGCTCGCCGAGGCGCTGGCGATGCGGCGGAAGGTCCTCGGCGAGGAGCACGCGGACGTGGCCGTGACGCACAGCGAGCTCGGGCGAGCGCTCCTCGACCTGGGGCGCCTGGACGAGGCCGAGGCGCACTGTCGCGCGGCCCTGGCGATCCGCCGCAAGGTGCTCGGACCGGCCGACCACGACACGGCGACCAGCATGAGCGACCTGGGTCTCCTCCTGCGGCAGAAGGGGGATCGGGCCGGCGCCGAAGCGTTGTTCCGCGAGACCCTGGCGGTGACGCGCAAGTCGAGCGGCCCGCGGCATCCCGACACCGCCACGTCGCTCGCCAACCTGGCCCTGACCGTCAACGAGCGCGGCGATCACGCGGCCGCCGAAGCGATGTTCCGCGAGGCGCTCGCCATCAGCCGGGCCAGCCTGGGGCGGGACCACCCCAACAACGCGCAACGCCTCGCCAACCTCGCGAACGTCCTGCGGCTCCGCGGCAAGCTCGCCGAGGCGGCTGCGGGCAACGAAGAGGCCCTTTCGATCTCTCGGCCCGCCCTGGGCCTGGACCACCCCTCGGTCGCTCGCCAGGAGGTGGGCCTGGCGCGCATCTATCTCGACCAGGGCCGCCCCGCCGCCGCGGTGCCGCTGCTCCGTCACGCGCTCCGGGTCCAGCAGGAGAGCCTGCCCGCGGACGACTGGCGGCTCGGAGCGACCCAGAGCCTCCTCGGGGACGCCTACACGCGGCTCGCCCGCTTCGCCGACGCCGAGCCCTACCTGCTCCGCGCCTTCGCGCTCCTCCAGGTGACGCCCGACCCCCAGGGCCTCGAGACCCGCGAGGCCCGCGACAATCTCGCCCGCCTCGTCGCGCTCTACGACGCCTGGGGCCGGCCCGAGAGGGCGGCCCCCTATCGCTCGCCGCGGTAGAACGCGCCCCTCTTCATCCCGCCTGTCGTCTTTTCTCCGCGAATCTCGATTTCCTAGGAAACGCTGATCACCGCGGCCCTCGCCGGGCGCGGCACCGATCAACCAACCGGCGACGCCCCGGCGGGCGTCGAGAGGAGAACGAAGATGGATCGCAGGCGGTATCGGTTCCTGTCACTGCTCGTCGCGGCAACCCTGGCCCTGGGCTTGGCGGCCTCGGCCCTGGCCGCGGACCTCCCGGCCACCGGGCAGACCGCGGCGTACACCGCGAACAAGAACGACAACATCCCGGGCGCGGTCGCGGTGCCGGACGACGGGACGCTCCAGGCGGGCGCGAGCCTGAGCTACACGGACAACGGCGACGGCACGATCACTGACCACAACACCGGGCTCATGTGGGAGAAGAAGGGCGACAGCGGCGGGCTGCACGACAAGGACAACTACTACGCCTGGTCCGGCACCGGCAGCCAGGAAACGATCTGGGACTGGCTGGACGACGTCAACGCCGAAGGCGGTACCGGCTTCGCGGGCTACGACGACTGGCGCGTGCCGAACGCCAAGGAGCTCCAGACCCTCGTCGACTTCCAGAACAGCCCGCCGATGACGTCGGCGGCGTTCCACAGCAACTGCGTGGCGGGCGCCACCGTGCTGACCGGGAGCTGCACCGCCGTGACCAGCTACACGTCTTCGACAACGTGGGCGCGCAGCACGAGCATGGCCTGGGGCGTGAGCTTCTACGAGGGGCTTCTGTACCCGTACGACAAGACCGCCGGCCTGCGCGTGCGGGCGGTGCGGGGCGGCGGGTCGGGCCTCGGGGACTTCCCGGCCACCGGGCAGACCACGGCCTACACCGCGAACAAGAACGACGGTATCCCCGGCGCGGTCGCCGTTCCGGACGACGGCACCGTGCGGGCGGGTGCGCCCCTGAGCTTCACCGACAACGGCAACGGCACGATCACCGACGACAACACCGGCCTCGTGTGGGAGAAGAAGGGCGATGACGGCAACCGGCTGCACGACAAGGACAACAGTTATTGGTGGTCCGGCAACGGCTACGAGGAGACGGTTTGGGACTGGCTGGAGGCCGTCAACCAAGAAGGGTTCGGGGGCTATAGCGACTGGCGCGTGCCGAACGCGCGGGAGCTCCTGAGCATCGCGAACTTCCAGAACCAGTGGGCGGTATCGCCGGCGTTCCAGAGCAACTGTGTTCCCGGCGCCACCGTGTTGAGCGGCAGCTGCACTTTCCAGTCCACCTACTGGACGTCCACGACGCGGGCCAGCGCCACGTTCGCGGCGTGGTACGTGGACAACTACGGCAGTGTGGCCACGACGTTCAAGTCCGGCACTTCCCGCGTGCGGGCGGTGCGCGGCGGCACGCAGTAATACTCACACATAAAACTCAAAAGGAGAAGGACATGAAACTGAACAGCAAGTTCCGGCAGAGTGCGGTGGTGGTGATGGTGCTCCTGGTGGCGGCGGCGGCCTCGGCCGATGCCAGCAGCAAGGTCGTCGAGCCGGGTCAGAAGTTCGGCGGCAAGTCGTACAACGAGCTGGCCAGCGAGTGGACCAACTGGCTGGTCGCCGAGCCGTTCGCGACCAACCCGGCGCTCGATCCCGACGGCAGGTTCTGCGACCTCAACCAGCAGGGCAACGTGTGGTTCCTGGCCAGCACCTTCGGCGGCGTCGTCGACCGGACGTGCGAGATCCCGGCCGGCAAGGCGATCTTCCTGTCCCTCGGCGGCGTCTTCGTCAGCTTTGCGCCGGAGTTCCCTTCGGCGGGCGACCCCTGCTCCCAGATGGCGACGGCCGTCGAGCAGGTGCGCTGCGACGTCAACAACGACGTCCCGGTGGCGCCGGCCATCTCCTTCGTGGTCACTCTCGACGGCGAGCCTATCGAAGACCTCCTCGCCTACCGGGCCCAGAGCCAGCCCGAGGGCTACACCCTGGAAGTCCCGGATCCGTCCTTCCTGACGGATCTCGGGCTCGACGCGGGAGACCGCACCCCGGCGGTGGCGGACGGGTACTTCCTGTATCTGAAGCCCCTGAGCCAGGGCCAGCACACCCTCAACTTCCGGATGATCAACCCCGACCAGTCGGAGACGGGTGTCAACTACACCCTGATCATCCAGTAAGGACGACGACGACGAGAGACTGACGACTGCATCACCCCGACCGGCTAACCCGTCCGCCTTCGCTATGGCGGGCGGGTTATGCCTTTTCAGTTAGCCCGCTGTAATGGGTTGGTCCGAACACAAGACGCCGGCACGGAGTCAAGCGCGCTCGAATGGCATTCCGTTGGACCTCGAAGTGGGACGTCCTCTCAACGCGAGGCGTCCTAGCCGTTTTTTCCAGGCAGAGAAAACGGTGCCGGGCGGTTCGATCAGCCGCTACCGCCTGGCGCTCTTGCGCGAGGGCGAGTCCGAGATCGCTCCGCCGGCGACCATGGACAGTCCGAGGAAGTCAGCTGGGGGCTTGCCGGGTCCTCCCGGACCACTGATCAAGCCTCCGTCTCATCCTGGACTTACCCCGGTTTGGTGGACGGTTGAAGTTTGGGGTCTCCTCTCATGATTGAAGCGAGCAGCTGCCCCCCCGCAGTCCGACGGAAAACGCGGAGCGCGCCAGCAGTGGCGTGCATCTAGGCTGCCTGCCGCCGGCGCTCGAACTCCGCCGGGCTGAGATAGCCCAGGGCCGAGTGCCGCCGATGCGGGTTGTACCAGCCCTCGAGGAACTCGAACACCGCCATCCGGGCCTCGGTCTGGGTCCCGAAGCGCCGCCGGTCGAGCAGCTCGCACTCGAGCGTGGCAAAAAAGCTCTCGCACAGCGCGTTGTCGTAGCAGTCCCCGACCGACCCCATCGACGGCCGCACGCCGGCCCGCCGGCAGCGCTGGCCGAAGGCCAACGAGGTGTACTGCGTCCCCTGGTCGGAGTGATGGATCACGCCCTGGGGCCGCCGCTGCCCCAGCGCCATCTCCAGCGCCGCCACCACGAGCTCCGTCCGCAGGTGCGTCGCCATCGACCAGCCCACCACCCGCCGACTCCAGGCGTCGACGACCACGGCCAGGTACAGAAATCCTGCCGCGGTCGGGATGTAGGTGATGTCGGCCACCCAGAGCCGATCCGGCGCGTCGACCGTGAAGTGACGGCCGACCAGATCCGGCGCCGGACGAGCTTGGCCGTCTCGCACCGTCGTCCGGGGCCACCTCCGCCGACTCACGCCCCGAAGCTCTGCTGCACGCATCAACCGCCCCACCCGCTTGCGCCCTACGCGCACGCCCTGTGCTGCCAGCTCGGCATGGATCCGAGGCGCCCCATAAGTCCCCCACGACCGCGCGTGGATCGCCCGGATCTGCGCGCCCAGCGCCGCGTCGGCTCGGGCCCGCGCACCGGCCTGACGCCGACACCAGGCGTAATACCCGCTGGAGGAGACACCCAGCAGTCGGCACATCCTCACCACCCGGTAGCAGGCCTGGTGCGCCCTCACGAATCCGAACCCTTCCGTGGGCTCGACTCGGTCTCCCGAGCAAACCAGGC
>DASUNQ010000111.1:0-21575 GCA_036277075.1 Thermoanaerobaculia bacterium | reverse complement strand
AGGGCGAGCTCGATCGCCGCGCGCCGCTCCGCCGAGACCTGCGAGGCGAGGACGTAGAGGAGCCAGACGGCGGCGGCGGCGAGGAAGAAGCCCATCGTCCCCTTGAGCGTGTCCATCCAGGGGCCGGGGCGCGGCAGCAGGCGGGCGGCGCCGGGCCAGGCGGCGAGGAGCAGGTAGGGGAGCGCCATGCCGATCCCGATCGCGGTGAAGACCGCGATCACGGTGCCGATCTCCTGGCCGAGCGCGAAGCCGACGGCGGTGCCGAGGAAGGGCGCCGAGCAGGGCGTGGCCATCAGGGTGGCGAAGAGGCCGGTGGCGAAGTGCCCGGCCACGCCTTCGCGCGGCGCGGCGCCGGCCACCCGGGCGACGCGCCAGGGGAGCGTGATCTCGAAGAGCCCCCAGAGGTTGAGGCAGAAGAGCACGACCACGACCGCCAGGAAGGCGACGAAGCCCGGGCGCTGGAACTGCACGCCCCAGCCCACCGCCGAGCCGGCGGCGCGCGCCGCGGCCGCCGCCGCCGCGAGGGCCCAGAAGGAGACCACGATGCCGGCCGCCGTCGCCAGCGCGCCGCGCACCACCTCGCGGCGTCCTTGGCCGGCGCTCTGCACCAGCCCGAACACCTTGAGCGAGAGGACCGGCAGCACGCAGGGCATGGCGTTGAGGATGAGCCCGCCGAGGAGCCCGAGGAGGATGGCGAAGCCGGCCGCCGAGAGGCGCGACCTGGAGTCGACGCCGGCGGCGTCCGCCGCGCCGCCGCCCGGCGCCGTGCCGGCCGTCGCCACGCCGCCGCTCCCCACCGTCAGCTCGAGCCCGGCCTCCGCCTCGGTCGGCGGCAGGCACTGGTCCTGGTCGCAGGCCTGGTAGCCGAGGGTGGCGCGCAGCGGGTAGCTCCCGGCGGCCGCGGCGGGCGGCACCGTCAGCGCGGCGCGGATCTCGACGACCCCGTCGTAGACCGCGAGCGGCTCCTCGGCGAAGATGAAGGTCTGCATCTCGGGATCGGGGTAGGTCACCGCGCCCGCCGTCCACCCTTCCGGCAGGTGGAGCGTCAGCTCGGTCGGAATGAGGTAGTCGTAGGTCGGCACGTGCGCGTTGACGTGCCAGCCGTCCTCGACCGTGACCCGCGCGACGACGACCGCGGCGCTCCCCGGCTCGTACGCGGTGCGGTCGGCGGCGAGCGTCAGGCTCGCCTTCTCGAGGTCGGGAGGCTGCGCCCAGCCCGCCAGCGCCACGCCGAAGGCGAGGACAGCGACAGCCACGGCGGGAACACGGAAAGGGCGCGTGCGCATCGCTCCGCATGATACCAGCGGGCCGATCACGCCAAATTGACGCCCCGGAGCGCCCGGAACCGGTGAAAAAAGCTCCGTCGTGGAGTCTTCCGGCCCAACTCGGAGACTGACGGCCGATCTCGGAGATCAGGGGACGGTCACGGAGATCGTCGGCCGATCACGGAGACGGGGCGCCGATCACCGTGACGGAACGCTCGTCACCGAGGCGGAGCGCCGCTCACGGAGATGAGCCGTTCATCTCCGAGACGAGTCGTTCATCTCGGACTTTCAGCTCGCGGGACGCAGCTCGGCCGTCACCGGCAGCTCGAGGAGGGTGGCCCGGCATCACTATCCGCCCCGCGCGGAGAGATCCAGGCGGGGGGCTCCCCTGATACGATCCCACCCCGTGAACCTAGCCCAGCGCGTCGCCAGGATGAGCGAATCGGCGACGCTGCGGGTCTCCCGGCGGGCCTCGGAGCTGCGCGCGCTCGGGGTCGACGTGGTCGACTTCGGGGCCGGCGAGCCGGACTTCGACACCCCTCCGGTGGCCGTCGAGGCGGCGCGCGAGGCGCTGGCGCGCGGCTTCACCCGCTACACCGCCGGCAGCGGCATCCCCGAGCTGCGCGCCGCCCTCGCCGACTCGCTGCGCCGGCGTTACGGCTCCCCCTGGAGCGGCGCTCAGACGGTCATCACGGTCGGCGCCAAGGCCGCCCTCTTCGAGCTCGCCCTCGCCGTCTTCGAGTCGGATCAGGAGGTCGTCGTCCCCACCCCTTGCTGGGTGACCTTCCCCGAGCAGATCCGCTTCACCGGCGCCGAGCCGGTCGCCGTGCCGACGGCGCGCGCCGACGGCTTCCGCATCCACGCCGACGCGGTCCTGGGCGCGCTCTCGCCGCGCACCCGCGCCGTGCTCTTGAACTCCCCGTGCAACCCGACCGGCGGCGTGGTCGGCGCCGAGGACCTGCGGGCCATCGTCGAGGCGGCCGCGCGGCGCGGCATCCTGGTCGTCTGCGACGAGACCTACGAGCGCTTCCTCTACGACGGCGCGCCGCACGCCAGCGCCGCGGCTCTCGCCGCCGAGTTCCCGGAGACCGTCGTCCTCGTCGGCTCCTTCTCCAAGACCTACGCCATGACCGGCTGGCGCATCGGCTTCGTGGCCGGGCCGCCCGCCGTCATCCGCGCGGTCGAGAACATCCAGAGTCACGCCACCTCGAACCCCACCTCGTTCGCCATGGTCGGCGCGCTCGAGGCCTTGCGCTCGGCCGAGGACGCAGTGGTGCGCATGATCGCCGAGTACCAGTGGCGCCGCGACTTCCTGGTGCCGCGCCTCAACCTCCTGCCCGGCGTCGCCTGCTTGCCGCCGGCGGGGGCGTTCTACGTCTTCCCGGACGTCTCGCGCTGCTATCGCGAAGGGCGGCGGGGGTCGGTCGAGTTCGCCGAGTTCCTGCTCGACCGGGCGCGGGTGGCGGTGGTGCCCGGCGAGGCCTTCGGCGCCGACGAGCACGTCCGCATCTCCTTCGCCTGCTCGCGCGCGGCCCTCGAGCGCGGGCTCGAGCGGCTGGCGGACGTGCTGGCGGACTAGGCCGTTTCGGCACGCCGCTCGCAAGGCATCAGGCGCGGAAACGCGCTGCGGAGAAAAACGATGACCCGCTCCCATCTCCGTCTCCGGCCGGCGGCCCCGGCCGTCCTCCTCGCCCTGCTGCTCGCGCCGCCGCTTCTCGCCGACGGCAAGGGCACGGCAGCGCAGCCCTCGACGCAGCCCTCGTCCACTCAGCCCGCCGGCCCTCCCACCGTCGAGGAGGCCCGCCGCTTCGTCGAGGAGGCCGAGAAGCGCCTGCTCGACCTCTCGATCGAGGCCGGCCGAGCCTCGTGGGTGCAGGCCAACTTCATCACCCAGGACACCGAGTTCCTGGCGGCCAAGGCCAACGATCGGCTGATCGAGGCGGGCGTCGAGCTGGCCATGGCTTCGACCCGTTACGCGGACCTCGACCTGCCGCCCGACCTCCGGCGCAAGCTCGAGCTGATGCGCCAGAGCCTGACGCTGCCGGCGCCGGACGACCCCGCCAAGCGCGAGGAGCTGACGCGCATCGCGGCGCAGATGGAGAGCATGTACGGCGCCGGCGAGCACTGCCCGAAGCCCGGGGACTGCAAGGACCTCCAGGAGCTCTCCCGCATCCTGGCCGAGAGCCGCGACCCCGCGGCGCAGCTCGAGGCCTGGACCGGCTGGCACTCGATCGCGCCGCCGATCCGGCCGCTCTTCCAGCGCTACGTCGAGCTCGGCAACGAGGGAGCGCACGGGCTCGGCTACCCCGACCTCGGCGCCCTCTGGCGCTCGAAGTACGACATGCCCCCGGACGACTTCGCCGCCGAGGTGGACCGCCTCTGGGGCCAGGTCAAGCCGCTCTACGACCCGCTCCACTGCTACGTGCGGGCGAGGCTCGCCGCCAAGTACGGCCCCGAGGTCGTGTCGCCCGAGAAGCCGATCCCGGCGCACCTGCTCGGCAACATGTGGGCGCAGAACTGGACCAACATCTACGAGCTGGTGGCGCCGCCGCAGGCCGACCCGGGCTACGACCTCAACGAGCGCCTGAAGGCCAAGAAGGTGGACGAGAAGGAGATGGTCCGCTTCGGCGAGCGCTTCTTCAGCTCGCTCGGCTTCGACCCGCTGCCGGAGACCTTCTGGGAGCGGTCGCTCTTCAAGCAGCCGCAGGACCGCGAGGTGGTCTGCCACGCCAGCGCCTGGGACCTCGACTACCAGGACGACCTGCGGATCAAGATGTGCATCGAGGGCAGCGCCGAGGACTTCTCGACGATCCACCACGAGCTCGGCCACAACTACTACCAGCGCGCCTACAAGGACCAGCCGTTCATGTTCCAGGACAGCGCCAACGACGCGATCCACGAGGCCGTGGGCGACGCGGTGGCGCTGTCGATCACCCCCGAGTACCTGAAGCAGGTCGGCCTGATCGACGAGGTGCCGGACCCGTCGAAGGACCTCGGCTTCCTGATGAACCTGGCGCTCGACAAGATCGCCTTCCTCCCCTTCGGCCTGCTCATCGACCAGTGGCGCTGGAAGGTCTTCTCCGGCGAGCTCGGCCCCGAGGAGTACAACGCCACCTGGTGGCAGCTGCGCGAGAAGTACCAGGGCATCGCCGCGCCGGTGGCGCGCAGCGAGCAGGACTTCGATCCCGGCGCCAAATATCACGTACCGGCGAGCGTCCCCTACACGCGGTACTTCCTGGCGGCGATCCTCCAGTTCCAGCTCCACCGCGGCCTCTGCCAGGCCGCCGGTCACAGCGGGCCGCTCCACCGCTGCTCGATCTACGGCAACAAGGAGGCCGGCGCGCGGCTCGAGCGGATGCTGGAGATGGGGCTCTCGCGCCCCTGGCCCGACGCGATCGAGGGGGTCACCGGGCAGCGGCTGATGGACGCGACCGCGATCCTCGACTACTTCGCGCCGCTCAAGACCTGGCTCGAGGAGCAGAACCGCGGGCGCCGATGCGGATGGTGAGCGTGACGGGCGACTAGCCGGAGACCGCCGATGTCCGGCGCCGAGACCGATCAGCTCCTCCGGCTCGCCGCCTTCGCGCTGGTCCTCGCGGGGGTGGCCGGCACCGTCCTGCCGGCCCTCCCCGGCGCGCCGCTGGTCTTCGCCGGGCTGCTGCTCGCCGCCTGGATCGACGACTTCCAGAAGGTGGGGTGGCTGCCGCTGGTCCTCCTCGGCCTGCTGACGCTGCTCTCGATCGCGGTCGACTTCGCCGCCACCGCCCTCGGCGCGCAGCGGGTGGGGGCGAGCAAGCGGGCCGTCCTCGGCGCCGCGCTGGGGACCGTCGCCGGCCTCTTCTTCGGCCTGCCGGGGCTGGTGATCGGCCCCTTCGCCGGCGCCGTGGCCGGCGAGTACTGGGCGCGCCGCGACTGGGCGCACGCCCAGAAGGTCGGCCTCGGCACCTGGCTGGGCCTGGTCCTCGGCGTCGCCGCCAAGCTGGCCCTGGTCTTCACGATGGTCGGGGTCTTCGCCTTCGCCTACTACGTCGTCTGAGGCGCGGAAGCCTTCGCGCCGGGCTCCTAGGGCGCGACGAGCGGCTCGATACAGTCGGGCCCGTCGTTCTCGGGCTTGTTGACGCGGGTGCTCACCGGCACCAGCTCGAGGTCCCCGCCGCGGCCGCCGCGCAGCAGCGGCGCGAGCCGCGCCGGGTCCTGCACCTCCGGGTCCAGCCAGAGGTCGAACTGCCCGGGGTCGAGGATGACCGGCATCCGGTCGTGGAGGTCGCCGATCCGCTCGTCGGCCGCGGTGGTGAGGATGGCGTAGGTCTCGAGCGGGTCGCCGCCGTCGCGCGGCCGCCAACGCGACCAGAGGCCGGCGAAGGCGAACGGGCGGCGGTCGGGGCGGCGGATCAGGAACGGCTGCTTGGCGCGGCCGAGCGTCTTCCACTCGTAGAAGCCGTCCGCCGCCACCAGGCAGCGCCGGCGGCGGAAGCTCTCGCCGAAGGCGGGCTTCTCGGCGGCGCTCTCGGCGCGGGCGTTGATCAGGCGGTTGCCGATCGCCTTGTCCTCCGCCCAGTACGGCACGAGCCCCCAGCGCAGCAGGTCGAGCCGCCGCCCGCCGCCGGGCGCCGCCGCCCGCACCACGGCCGACTCCTGCGTCGGCGCGATGTTGAAGCGCAGCGGGAGCTGCGGCGCCTTCGGCAGCCCGAAGACCTCCGCCAGCGCGTCGCCCGGCGAGCTCAGGGTGTAGCGACCGCACATCGCGGCGAGCCTAGCCCGCTCCCCGATGCTCCTGCCAGCGGCCGCCGACGCAGCTGGCCGTGACGACCTCCTCTCCGGCGCCGAGGACCAGCGACGCGAGGAGCGTTTCCGGCTCCCAGCCGGCGAGGGCCGGGGCCTCGAGGTCGACGACCACGAGATCGGCCCAGAGGCCGGGGGCGATGGCGCCGACGTCGAGCCCGAGCGCGCGGGCGCCGCCGCGGGTCGCGGCGTCGAGCAGCGCCTGGGGCACCTCCCCCCGCGGGTTGCGGACGCAGCCGCGCCGCTCCTGCCGCAGCCGCTGTCCGTACTCCAGCCAGCGCATCTCCTCGAGCGGCGCGATGCGCGCGTTCGAGTCGGTGCCGAGACAGAGCTGGTCGCGCGGCGCGCCTTCGGGAAGGGTCGGGATGCCGTCTCCCAGGTTGGCCTCGGTGAGCGGGCAGACGCAGACGTTGCCGCCCGCGCGGAGGAAGAGCCCGAGGTCGTTGGGATGGGTGTGGGTGCAGTGGACGGCGGTGAGGCCGTCGAGGACGTCGATCTCCCGCACCAGCAGCTCGAACGGCGTGTGCCCGTAGGCGTCCTGGCACTCCTCGATCTCGCGCCACTGCTCCTCGAGGTGCATGTGGACGACGAGGCCGCGCCGCCGCGCCTCGCGGTGGACGGGCCCCAGCTCCTCGGGCGGGACGGCGCGCACGCTGTGCAGGGCGACGCCGAGGGTCTGCGTCGCGAGGTCGAGCTGCGGCGCGAGCCGCTCCACCTGCCGCCAGAAGCGCTCCGGCGAGGGCGACCCGAAGCGCCGCTGCGCCCCCTCGAGCGGCTTGCCGAAGCCGCCGGTGCGGTAGTACGCCTCGAGCAGCGCCAGGCGCACGCCGGCCTCGCGCGCGGCGTCGAGCACCAGCGCGTCGAGCTCGTAGTCGTCGCCGGGGCCGGCGTGGTGGAGGTAGTGGAACTCGCCCACCGTCGTGATGCCGGCTGTGCGCATCTCCCGGAAGGTCTGGAGAGTGAGGGCGCGGAAGGCGGCGGCGTCGAGCCGGCCGACGAGGTCGTACATCGCCTCGCGCCAGCTCCAGAAGCTACCGTCGCCGGCCGGGAAGGTCTCGCCGCGCCCGCGCAGCCCGCGCTGGAAGGCGTGCGAGTGAGCGGAGACGAAGCCGGGGAGAAGAGCGCGGTTGCGCAGCAGCCGGGTGGGGGGGTGCCGGAGGGCGCCGACGTGCGCGATCCGCCCGCCCGCGGCGACGTGAACCTGCAAGCCGGGCAGGAAGGCGCCGTCGATCCAGGTGAGGTCGGCCTGGAGCACCTGCGGCCCGCCACCCGGATCCGGCGCTCGGCTCAGGACCACGCCCTCGCGGGTTGCGGCCCGCAGAAGGTCCCGACCGTCCGCTCGAGCAGCGCCCGCGCGCGGGCGAGATCGGCCTTCGGCAGCCACTCGTTCGGGCGGTGGGCGGCGGCGATGGCGCCGGGGCCGAAGACGGCGCAGTCGAGACCGAGCCGCTGGAGCCAGCCGGCGTCGGTCGAGAAGGGGACGCTTCCGGCCGGCCCGCCGGTCAGCGCGCACAGGTGGCGGACGATCGGCGCCCCCTCCGGCACGACCAGCGGCGGGCTGTCGGAGATCACCTCGACCTCCGGCACGAGCGGCGCCGCCGCGGCGCTCGCGGCGCGGCGCACCCGCTCGACCAGCGGCGCCGTCTCCATGCCGGGGAGGGTGCGGATCCCCAGCTCGACGACGCAGCGGTCGGGGACGACGTTGATCGCCGCGCCCCCGGCGATGGTGCCGACGTTGAGGGCGGCGTAGGGCACCTCCGGGAAGGCCTCGGCGTGCGGCGCCGGCTCGCGCGCCAGCTCGGCCCGCAGCGCCGCCAGGGCGCCGACGACGCGGCCGGCCGGCTCGACGGCGCTGATGCCGAGACGGGGCAGGCCGCTGTGCGCGCTCCGCCCGCGCAGCACGACGCGCAGCTTCAGGTGTCCCTTGTGCAGGCGCGCCGCGGCGAGCGAGGTGGGCTCGCCGATGATCGCGCTCCGCGGCAGCGTCTCCCCTTCCGGCCAGCTCTCGACCAGGCGGCGGGCGCCGAGGGCGCCGAGCTCCTCGTCGTAGGTGAAGACGAGGACGAGCGGCGCGGCGAGGTCCTCCGTCGCCGCGGCGGCGAGCAGGTTCGCCGCCAGCGCCAGGAACCCCTTCATGTCGCAGGCGCCGCGAGCCACCCAGCGGTCGCCGCGGTCGGCCAGCGCGAAGGGATCGCTCTCCCAACCCTCCTCTTCGGCGGGGACGACGTCCATGTGGCCGGAGAGGACGAGCCCGCGCCGCCGCCCGGCGGGCGGGCCGGCGCTCGCCACCAGCGCCACCTTCGCGCCGTCCGCCGAGGGCGCGCGCACCACGCGCACGCCGGGACGCTCGAGGTAGTCGCAGAGGAAGTCGGCGAGCGGCAGGTTGCTGCGGTGGCTCGTGGTGTCGAAGGCGACCAGTCGCGCGAGCAGCTCGGCGTCGGCGAGGAGGGGCATGGCGCCGCGCGCGGACCCGGCCGGCGCCCTAGCCGCGCTCGCGCTCCAACAGCACCATGGTCAGGATCCCGAGGAGGACCGCCGTCTCCGCCGCCTCCGCGGGCGGGCCGGCGTCGACCTCGATCGAGAAGCGACTCTCGAAGAAGGAGCGGTGCTTCTTGACCCGCAGGGCGCCGCGCCCGGACGGGAGCTCGCGCACCGCGTAGGTCGGGTGAAGGAAGAAGCCGGTGAAGGCGCCGAGGATCGGCACCGCGCCGAGGATGCCGTCGAGCAGCTTGATCCAGGGGTTCTCCTCCTCGAGGAGGAGGGCGCTGCCGTCGGTCGCGGTCAGCTCGTAGGTCGAGCGCCAGAGCGAGCGGGCGCCGCGCCGCTTGACCGCGCCGACGACGGCGCCGTCGGCAGCGGTGAAGGTGAAGCGCGGCGAGAGGTCGAGCACGCGGTCGGCGTTGATCTCGTGGAGCAGGCGGCTCTGGGAGGCGTCGGCGAAGACGCGGATCTTCTCCTTCAGCTTGAAGAGCTTCTGCTTGACGTAGAGGACCTCCCGGCCCGCCGCGTCGCGCACCCAGGCCTGCGGCGCCAGGGCGATGACCTTGAAATGGAGGTTGAGCGGGTAGTCGTAGCGCACGCGCCCTCCGCGCCCTGCTCGCGAATTCTACCCTTGCTGCTCGTTGTCCGGCAGGTTCTCCTGCTCCTCCGCGGTCTGGTCGTCCCAGTCGTCGAGGCGCTCCATCTCCTCGGCGGGAAGGGCGCGCGTGGGCTCGTGGCCGCGCAGGTAGCGCTCGTCCTCGGCGTCGAGGACCAGGTCGTCGGCGGCGGCCGCGTCCGTCTCCTCCGGCGAGGGGGCCGGCACGCCGGCCGCCGCGGCGTCGGCCGCCGCCAGGCCGTCCTCCACCCCCGACCCGGCGAAGGCGAGCCCCGCGGGCGGCGGCCCCTCCTCGATGGCCAGGCCCTCGGCCTCCGCCAGCTCCTCGGCGACGCGCACGTCGTTGGCCGCCACCTGCTCGGCGATCGGCACCGCGGGGACGCCGGTCTCCTCCTCGACGAGCCGCTCGGCGAGCAGGTCCTCGTCGGCCAGGCCGGTCGAGACGGGAGCGGTCTGAGGGGGTTCGGGTCGTGCCATGGCGGGTCTCCTTTCCCGCCCGGCGCAAGGTGCAGGATCCTTGCCGGCCCGCGGGCTCAGGCGACGATGCTCTCCTCGTTGCGCTCGCCGGAGAGGATGCGCCAGCCGACGACCTTCTCGTCGATCTCGCGCAGGCGGTCGGCGATCAAGCGGCAGAGGAGCTGGAGGAACTCGAGCGAGGCGTGCGGGTCCATCGCCAGCACCTCGCGCACCGTCGCCTGGTCGAGCGCCAGCACCGTCAGCGGGCCGCCGTGCGCGCGCGCGTCCGCCGAGCGCGGCTGGCCGTCGATCAACGACAGCTCGCCGAAGAAGTCGCCGCGCTCGAGGATCGCCAGCGCCTCCTCGCCGCCCCCGGGAATGTACTTGCTGATCATCGCCCGCCCTTCCAGGACGACGTACATCTCCGTCCCCTCGTCGCCTTCCTGGAAGAGGTAGGCGCTGGGGGCGAAGCGCTTCTCCTTCGAGAAGGTCGCCAGCGTCATCAGCTCGCGGCGCGAGAGCCCCTGCTCGCGGAAGAGGCGGATCTTGTCCGAGGACTCGACGACGACGCTGCCCGTGGCGCCCGTCGGCTGCCGGCGCAGGC
The DNA here is from genome assembly GCA_036277075.1 of Thermoanaerobaculia bacterium. Lineage (GTDB taxonomy): Bacteria > Acidobacteriota > Thermoanaerobaculia > Multivoradales > UBA5704 > DASUNQ01. The sequence goes on along the minus strand of DASUNQ010000111.1, from coordinate 11,371 downwards.
GCAGGAAGTTCTCCGGCGCCGTCTCCGCGTTGAAGAAGCTCCGCAGCGTCTCGTTGGTGCTGCGGAGCTTGCGCGCCATCGCGTGCCAGAGGCCCCAGTAAAGCTGCGCGCCGAGCTCGGGCGCGTCGTCGACGAGCTGCTCGAGCCCGGCCGCGTCGAGCCGGAAGAGCTGGCAGGGCTGGGTGGCCACCGCGTCCGCGCTCCGCTCGTGGCGGGTGATGAAGCTCGCCTCGCCGAAGAGCTCGCCGGCGTCGATCCGGCCGAGGAGGAAGGTGCCGTAGGACGTCGGGCGCTGGAAGAGGACGGAGCCGCGCTCGAGCAGGTAGAGGTCGCGCCCCTGGCTGCGGTAGGCGAAGACCAGGCTGCCGAGCTCGTGGACCTCCTCCTCGACGGTGTGCGTCAGGCGGAAGATCTGCTCGTCCGAGAGGTGCGCCAGGACGCGCTGGCTGCGCAGCCGGCCGGCGAGCTCGATCTGGCCGCCGCTCGGCCGGCGCGAGGGGATGCCGAAGAGCGTCGCCGAGCGCGGAAGCCCCCCCTCCTCGAGGAAGCGCTCGCGGTGCCACTCGAGGCGGTCGACGGCGGTGCGCAGGTGCTCCTGGCGCTCGCGGAAGACGGCGGTGAGCTCGCGGTTGCCCCAGCCGAGGATCTGCTTGAAGGTCTGGATGCGGCGGCGCAGCCGCTCGCTCCCCTCCTCGTCGCCTTCGTGGAGGAGGAGGAACGCGTGGACGGAGGCGCGCAGGGCGGCTTCGAACTGCTTGCGCTCGAGCTCCGCCCGCCCGAGGCTCTCGGCGGTCTCGCGGTCGAAGGGGTTGAGGCGCAGCGCCTTCGCCAGCTCCTCGGCCGCCTCGTCCCACTCCTTGCGCCGGAAGAGCACGCGCCCGTGCAGCTTGTGGTGCGCCGGGTTGGCGAGGTCCTTGGCCTTGGCGATCTCCAGGCACTCGCCGGCGCGGGCGTGCTCGCCCTTCTCGGCATAGAGATGGGCGAGGCCGAGGAAATGGGCGGCGTCGATGGCGTTGCGCCGCAGCTGCTCGCGCAGCAGGTCGCGCAGGCTGCGCTGCGGGTTGCCGCCGTTCTGGCGCTGGAGCTTGCGCACCTCGGCGAGGCCCATCTTGACGCCGAAGTTGCGCGGCTCCAGGCGCAGGGCGAGGAGGAGGAGCTCGGCGGCCTCGTCGTACTGGCCGCGGGCGGTGAAACGGCTGGCCAGGCCGGCGAGGTCCTCGAGGTCGCCTGGGGGCGTCTTCGGATCGTTCATCGTGCGTGCGGCGGACTTGGCAATGAGCAGTCTAGCACCCAGGCGCTGCGGCCACTTGACCTTCTGTAGATTGGGCTGCGTGGCGGACTCGGCCGAGACGCTGTTGGTGCGGGCGGTGGGGTTCTGCCGGCGCGACCGGTGGGACGAGGCGCTGCCGCTGCTCCGCCAGGTGCAGGAGAGCGGCCGGCCGGGGCTGCCGGCGCTCTTCTATTCCTACCTCGGTCACGCGGTGGCGCGGGTCGAGCGGCGGGTGGAGGACGGGTTGCAGCTCTGCGAGCAGGCGGTCAAGCAGGAGTTCTACCAGGCCGACTTCTACTGGAACCTGGCGCGGACGCAGCTCCTGGCGAAGCAGCGCGAGGGGGCGGTGCGGTCGCTGCAGAAGGGCCTCAAGCTCGACCGCAAGCACCGCGGGCTGCTGGCTCTGCATCGAGAGCTGGGCGTTCGCCGAACCCCCGTGCTCCCGTTCCTCTCGCGCGCCAACCCGCTCAACCACCTCCTCGGCCGGCTGCGGCACGCCTTCGTCGGCAAGTAGCCGCCCTCAGCGCGCGCCCACCGCCTGGCCGACGCCGGGGGCCTTGCCGAGGTCCTCGAAGACGATGCCGAGGTTCTCGACGCCGTTGTCCCGCACCACGTCCATGAAGTCGGCCACCCGGTCGTAGGGCAGCTCGCCGTCGGCCGCGAAGAAGACGACCTTCTTCGAGCGCCCGGTCATCGCCTGCTGCAGCCGTCCCGGGAACTCGCTCGCCGGCACCTGCATCTTGTTGATGTACATCAGCCCCTCGCGGTCCATGCGCACGATCACCTGGTCCTGGTCGACCACCGCCACCGCCGCGGTCTCGAGCTTCGGCGGCACCTGGACGTCGTAGCCGAGCTGCACGATCGGCGTGATGACCATGAAGATGATCAGCAGCACCAGCACCACGTCCACCAGCGGCGTGATGTTGATGTCGCTGCGCGGGCCCCCTGCCGCTCCGGAAACGTTGATCGCCATGTGACTCGTCCTCCGTCGCTACGCGCTGGCGCCTTCGCGCTCGGTGATCAGGGCGACGCGGGTGAAGCCCGCCTCGTTGAGGAGCCGCATCACCTCGCGGACGCGCTTGTACTTGATGCGCCGGTCCCCCTTGAGCACCACGTTGCGGTCGGGGTTGTTCTCGTGGACGTCCAGGAAGACGGCCGCCAGGTTCTCGTCGGTGATCCACCTGTCCTTGACGAAGACCGTCCCGTCCTGCTTGACCGAGACGACGAGGTCGCGCTCGGCCTCGGGCATCTTCTCCGGGTCGGTGGTCTCGGGCAGCGCCACGTCGACGCCCTTCTGCAGCATCGGCGTGACCACCATGAAGATGATCAGCAGCACCAGGCAGACGTCGACCAGCGGAGTGACGTTGATGTCGCTCCGCATATTGACGCTGAAGATGTCGAACCTAGCGCGCCGGGGCAGCATGCCGCGCCCTCTGCTTCTTCATGAAGAAGTCGACCAGCTCGGAGCCCGAGTTGGACATCTCGACCTGGAGCCGCTCGATGCGGTTGGTGAAGTAGTTGAACATCCAGGCGGCGGGGATGGCCACGAAGAGGCCGAGCGCGGTGGCTACCAGGGCCTCGGCGATACCGGCCGACACCGCGCCGATGCCGCCGGAGCCGGAGATCGCCATGCCGCGGAAGGCGTTGATGATGCCGATGACGGTGCCGAACAGGCCGATGAAGGGGGCCGTCGTGGCGATCGTCGCCAGGCCGCCGAGGCCTTGCTTGAAGTCCGAGGTGGTGAGCAGCGTCGAGCGCTCGACGGCGCGGCTCGCCGCTTCCACGACCTCGATATCGGACAGCGGGCTGGTCTGGCTCTCGAACTGATAGGCCTGCAGCCCCGCCGCGACGACGCGCGCCAGGTGGCTGTGCGGGTACTTCATGGCGGCGTCGATGACCGCCTGCGGCTGGTCCTTCTTGAGGTGCTCGGTCGCCACCCGGGCGAAGGCCAGCGACTGGCGGTGGGCGCGCCGGTAGAGGATCGCCCGCTCGACGCAGACGTAGAGCGACCAGATCGACATGAGTATCAGCACGACCACTACCCCCTGCGCGATCGGGGTCATCGTCTCCCACAAGGCGACGGGACTGAAATCCATGCGCTCCTCCTTTGTCTCTCGTTAGCCTGGCCAGGCGCGCCTACTGCACCTGGAAGTTGACGGTCAGCGTGTAGTAGACCTTGACCGGCCGCCCCTGCAGCGTCGCCGGCTTGAAGCGCCAGTTGTTCACGGCTTCGAGGGCGGCCCGGTCGAGGCCCATGGGCAGCCCCTTGAGGACGCGCGCGTTCACCACCCGCCCGCTCTCGTCGATGATCGCCTCGATGATGACGATGCCGGTGAGGCGCGCCTTGCGCGCCATCTCGGTGTAGACCGGGTTCGAGCCCGAGATCTTCTCCGGGCGGGTGACCGCGCCGCCGACCCGCAGCGGCTCGTCGGTGGTGACGCCGCCTTCCACGCCGCCGGGGACCCCTCCCACCACGCCGCCGGGGACGCCCCCGGGCACCCCGCCCGGCACGCCGCCGGGGACCCCGCCCGGCACCCCGACCAGGTTCTCCGAGGCCGGCTCGGTCGTCGGCTCCGGGATCTCCTCGGGCACCTCGATCGGCTGCACCGGCTCGGTCGGGATCACCCGCGGCACCTCCTTCGGCACCTCGGGCTTGGGCGTCGAGGGGGCCGGCGGCGGCGGGGGCGGTGGCGGCGGTGGCGGCGGCGGGGGCGGCGCCGAGGTGACGAAGATGACGTTGATCGGGGGCTCGGGGACCGCCTCCACCTGCCAGTAGCTGGCGAGCAGGAAGGCGCCCCCGGCCAAGAGATGAATGAGGATCGCGACCGGCAGGATGTACCAGCGCCGCGACCGCTTGCGGCCCTTCTCCGACAGAGCGAGCAGCGAGTTCTCGAACATGTTCTCTCTCCGTCTAGGTGCCTTCGTTGGTGTCGGCCTCGGTCGCGGCTTTCGCGGCCTTCTTCTCGGCCTCCTGCTGCTTCTTGCGCAGGGCGAGGGCCTTGTTCATCCACTCGTCGGCCAGGGCGATGTACTCCAGGCGCTTGGCGCCGTCCATCTCGAGCTTGGCCTTCTCGCGGAACAGCAGGTTGTAGTAGGCCATCGCCTCGAAGTAGTCCGGCTTCTCTCGCAGCGCGCGCTCCAGCGCTTGCAAGCCGGTGTCCACCATCCGGCCGCGCTGCTCGTAGTTCAGGGCGGGGTTGCGGTAGGCCTGGTCCCAGGTGGCGACGCCGATCGAGTAGAGCACCTCCGGCGCGTGCTCCCCGGAGATCCGCTGCGCCAGCCGCCAGGCGTCCTCGTAGCGGTTGGCCTGGATCAGGATGTTGACCTGAGCGCGGATGGTGTCGGGGTCGTTCGGATCGCCGTGCTCGCGCAGGTAGCTCAGCGCCTCGTCGTAGCGCTTCGCCTGCACCAGGGTGGTGAGCAGGTACTCGCGCACCTTGCCGTCCTCGGGGTAGTCCTCGAGGTACTTCTTGAAGGCCTCGATCGCCGTCTCGCCGAGCTTCGCGTTCTCGGCGCCCGGGTCGCCCGGCCGGTAGAGGGCGAGGGCGGTCAGCCCCACCGAGCGCCAGGCGAAGGTGGCGCCCGGGTCGAGCTCCAGCCCGCGCTGGAACTGCTTCAGGGCCTGCCGGTACTCCTCCTGCTGGTAGAGCGCGTTGCCGTTCTTGAGCTCGACGCGGGCCTTCACCTTGTGACAGCCGGCCAGCCAAGGCGTCGCCAGGATCGCTACGGCGAAGACGACCTTCGTTCTGTGCATTGTCACCTCTCTAGGAGCGAGATGGGCCGACCGCAGTTCGCGTACCCTGGCTCGAGGACAAGGCCAGGGGAGGGGAGGCGAGTCTAGCGCTCATCGGTCTCCTGTCAAGCCGGCGCCGCCTCCGGGGCCGGGGCCGCGCGCCTCTCTCCCTTGGACACCACGACCGCGGCCGCCAGATCCCCGCTGACGTTGAGCACGGTGCGGCACATGTCGAGGAAACGATCGACGCCGAGGATCAGCCCGATCCCCTCCGCGGGGACGCCGACCATGCCGAGGATCATGGCGACCACGGGGATCGAGCCGGAGGGCACGCCGGCGGTGCCGATCCCGCCGAGGATGCAGACCGCCACCACCATCGTCTGCTGCGCCAGCGTCAGATCGATGCCGTAGAACTGGGCGAGGAAGAGGACCGTCACCCCCTCGAACAGGGCGGTGCCGTTCTGGTTCATCGTGGCGCCGACGGTGAGCACGAAGCGGCTGATGGCCGGCGGCAGCCGCAGCTCCTCCTCCGCCACCCGCAGGGCCGTCGGCAGCGTGGCGTTGCTCGACGAGGTGGAGAAGGCGGTCACCATCGCCTCCTGAATGCCGCGGAAGAACGCGACCGGGCTCATGCCGCCCAGTAGCCGCACCGCGAGCGAGTAGACCACGAGCTGATGCAATGCCAGGGCCAGCAGCACGACGAACACATAGCCGGCGAGCTGTACGAGGATCTCGTAGCCGAGCTCGGCGGTGAGGTTGAAGAGCAGGGCGAAGACTCCGATCGGCGCCACCGCCAGCACGACGTGGATCAGCCGCATGCTGATCTCGAGCAGCCCCTCGATGGCCTGCCCGAAGCGCTCCGCCGCCGGCGTCGGGGTGAGGGCCAAGCCGATCCCCACCATCAGCGAGAAGAAGATGACCGCCAACATGTCGCCGTTGGCTGCCGCCTTGACCGGGTTGTCGGGGACGATGTTGACGAGGAGGTCGACACCGGTCGCCGGCGGGGCGGCGACCGTGAGGTTGGCCGAGCGCTCGGCGGCGCCTTCGAGGAGCTGCCGGCGGGTCGCCGGCGAGATGCCGTCCCCCGGCCGCACGACGTTGACCAGCGTGATGCCGATGAGCACCGCGATCCCCGACACCACGACGGTGTAGGCCAGGGTCTTGCCCCCGACGCGGCCGAGATTGCGCGGGTCGCCCATCCCCGCTACCCCGAGCACCAGCGCGGAGAAGATCAGCGGGATGACCAGCATGAAGAGGAGCCGGAGGAAGATCTTCCCCACCGGCCCGGTGACGTAGGCGACGAAGCGCTCGAGGAAAGGACTGTCGCCGAGCAGCAGGTGGGCGGCGATGCCGAGCGCGGCGCCCAGGGCGCCGCCGATCAGGATGCGGCTGTGGAGCGGGATGCGCATCGCCTAGGCGCGAAAGCCGGCGCGCAATCGTAGAGGAAAAGCGCGCGGGCGCAAAGGCTTCCGCGGCTTGGAGATCGGCGAGCCGCCGTGACAGACTCCGCCGACCCCCGACCCGTCAGACGGAGGTGCGCGTGCTGCGAGGCCTCTTCCGGACCAAGTCGCTCAACGCCATCCTCGCCTCGACCGAGGCGCCGGGCGCCGGCCTCAAACGCTCGCTCGGCGCGGTGCAGCTCACGATGCTCGGGATCGGCGCGGTCATCGGCGCCGGCATCTTCTCGACCGTCGGCACGGCGGCGGCCGGCGGCGGCGACCACCTCGGGGCCGGCCCGGCGCTCATCGTCTCGTTCATGATCACGGCGCTCACCTGCGGCTTCGCCGCCCTCTGCTACGCCGAGTTCGCCTCGATGGTGCCGGTCTCGGGCTCGGCCTACACCTACTCCTACGCCACGCTCGGCGAGCTCGTCGGTTGGATCATCGGCTGGGACCTGATCATCGAGTACGCGGTCGGCAACGTGGCGGTGGCGATCTCCTGGTCGGGGTACTTTCAGGAGCTCCTCCGCGGCTTCGGCCTGGAGCTCCCGAAGTGGCTGGGGACCGACTACCGCACCGCCTTCCAGGCCGCCGAGCAGGTGGCGAGCGCGCGCGCCGGCGGCGTCGATCCCGCGACGCTGGGGATCGCGGTCGAGCGCGCCGCCCAGGCCCTGGTCGACGCGCCGCGCCTCCTCGGCTTCCCGCTCGTCTTCAACCTGCCGGCCTTCCTCATCGTCATGCTGGTGACCTGCGTGCTGGTCGTGGGGATCAGGGAGAGCGCCTGGTTCAACACCTCGATGGTGGCGCTCAAGCTCGCGATCATCGGCTTCTTCGTGGTCCTCGGCGCCTTCTACGTCAAGCCCGAGAACTGGACGCCGTTCGCCCCCAACGGCTTCGCCGGCATCGCCGGGGCGGCGGCGATCATCTTCTTCGCCTACATCGGCTTCGACGCCGTCTCGACGGCGGCGGAGGAGACCAGGAACCCGAAGCGGGACATGCCGATCGCCATCCTCGGCAGCCTCGCCGTCTGCACGGTGATCTACATCGCCGTGGCCGCGGTCCTGACCGGGATGCTCCCCTGGCGGCAGCTCGGCACCGCCGAGCCGCTGGCCACCGCCTTCTCCGGGCTGGGGATGACCTGGCCGGCCTTCATCATCTCGCTCGGGGCGGTCTTCGCCACCACCTCGGTGCTCGTCGTCTTCCAGCTCGGCCAGCCGCGCATCTTCTTCTCGATGGCCCGCGACGGCCTGCTCCCGGCCTGGGCGGCGCGGGTCCACCCGCGCTACCGCACGCCGCACGTCACCACCTGGGTGACCGGCATCGTGGTCGCCGTCTTCGCCGGCCTCGCCAACATCAACGAGGTCGTCGAGCTGACCAACATCGGCACCCTCTTCGCCTTCCTGCTGGTCTGCGTCGGGGTGACGGTCCTGCGCTACAAGGACCCGGCTCGGCCGCGGGGCTTCCGGGTGCCGTTCGGGCCCTGGGTCGTGCCGATGCTGGGCGCCGCCTCCTGCCTCTTCCTGATGGTCTACCTGCCGCCGGCGTCCTGGTGGCGCTTCATCGGCTGGCTGGTGCTGGGGATGGCCGTCTACCTCTTCTACGGCTACAGCCACAGCGCCGTGGGGCGGGAGGCGGGGCGGCCGGCACGGACGACCGGCGCCCAGGAGACCGCCGCGCTCGGCTTCCTGCTCGCCGCCGCGGGCCTCTTCTTCATCCCCCACGACGCCGGCCCGGCCGAGCTGCTGCGCGAGGCCGCCACCACCGGCGCCGAAGGGCACTGGCGGGCGCTGATCGGGCTGTCGCTCCTGGCGGTGGGGATAGTCCTCGCCGCCGCCGGCGCGGCGCTCGAGACGCGGCGACAGATTTCACGTAAGTCGTAGTAGAATCAGCAGTATGGAGCCGATCCGCGATCCCGAGGTGCTGGCGCGGGCATTCATGACCTTCGATCTCTACGCCTTCGCCACGGACCTCATGCGGCAGAACCTCCGGCGCCGCTTACCTGATGCAGGCGATGAGGAGATCGAGCGCCGGCTGCTCGCCTGGCTGCGTAAGCAGCCCGCCTGGGATCCCGAGATCCCTCAGGATCCACCTGAGCCCGCCTGAAGGCGTGACTCTTCTCGAAGAAGCCCTCGTCCGGCTCGATGACGACCTTAGAGCCCTCGATGTCAAATGGGCGCTCGTGGGCGGTGTCGCGGCTTCGGTGCTGGGAGAGCCAAGGACGACGCGGGATCTCGACGTGGTCGTCGCGGTCGCCGACGATCGCGCGGCCGAGCGCATCGCGTTCGCGCTCAAAGGCCGCGGCTACCGCGAGTTTCACGCCGAGCCCTGGTTGGAGCGAGAGGACTCGCCCAGGCTCGCGATGGTCCGTCTCCTCGTTCCGGGTGAGACCGTGAGCGGTGTCGTCGCCGACCTGCTGTTTGCCTTCTCGGGGATCGAGCCGGAGGTCGTCGCAGCTGCGGAGCGTTTGGAGATCTCGCCCGGTTTCGCCGTTCCGGTCGCTTTACCGGAGCACTTGGTCGCTCTCAAGGTGCTCGCCGGACGGCCCGTCGACGGCCAGGATGCTCGGGCTCTCCTCGCTCGCCTCGATTCGAGCGCTCGGAGTCGGATCGAGGAAGCGTTCGCACTCATCCAGCGGCGGGGCTATCACCGCGGCAAGGACCTCCTCGACGAGCTGCGGAAGGTCGAAGCAGGGCTGATCTGACAGACTCGCTCGCCCTCCATGACCCTCACCCTCCTCGCCACCGCCTTCCTCGTCCTCATGGCCGCCGCCTACCGGCTCTACGGCGGCTGGGTGGCGAAGCAGTTCGCCCTCGACGACTCCCGCACGACGCCGGCGCGGGCGCTGGAGGACGGGGTCGACTACGTGCCGACCCGCCCCTTCTACCTCTTCGGCCAGCACTTCGCCGCCATCGCCGCGGCCGGCCCGATCGCCGGCCCGATCATCGCCTGCCAGGCCTACGGCTGGCTGCCCTGCCTGCTCTGGATCGGGCTCGGCGTGGTGCTGATCGGCGCCGTGCACGACTTCTCGAGCCTGACCGCCTCGGTGCGCCACGGCGCCCGGTCGGTGGCCGACATCGCGCGCGAGCACCTGGGCCGCGGCGCCGGCCTGGCGATGATGGCCTTCATCTGGATCGCCCTGGTCTACGTCATCGTCGCCTTTGCCGACATCACGGCGCGGAGCTTCGTGGTGGGGACCGACGAGCTGGCGGGAGCGGGGGAGGCGGCCGCGTTCCACCCCGGCGGCGCCGTGGCCGCGGCCTCGGTGCTCTACCTCCTGCTCTCGATCCTGCTCGGCCTGGTGCAGCGCTTCCTCAAGCCGCCGCTCTGGCTGGCGACGGCGGTCTTCGTCCCCGCGGCGTTCGCCCTCGCCTGGCTCGGCACCGAGCTGTCGCACCTCTTCGTCCTCGACTACCGGGTCTGGGCCTTCGCCATCCTCGCCTACTGCGCGCTGGCGTCGGTGGTGCCGGTCTGGGCGCTGCTCCAGCCGCGCGGCTACCTCGGCGGCTTCATCCTCTACACGGCGCTGGCGCTGGGCGTGGTCGGCGTCTTCTTCGGCGGCTTCGAGATCCGCCAGGAGGCGTTCAGGACCTGGGACGTCGGCGGCGCCACCGGCACTCTCTTCCCGTTCCTCTTCGTGACCATCGCCTGCGGCGCCTGCTCCGGCTTCCACGGGCTGGTCTGCTCGGGAACCACGGCGAAGCAGGTCGAGCGCGAGTCGCACCTGCAGCCGGTGGGCTACGGGGCGATGCTCGCCGAAGGGTTCGTGGCGGTCATCGCGTTGGTGACGGTGATGATCGCCGCGCCGGCGGAGCTCGAGGGACTGGCGCCGGGGACGATCTACGGCAACGGCATCGGCCGGTTCCTGACCCTCCTGATCGGTCCCGAGCGGATGGCCTTCGCCGTCACCTTCGGCGCCATGGCCTTCTCGACCTTCGTCTTCGACACCCTCGACGTCTGCACGCGGCTCGGCCGCTACATCGTGCAGGAGCTGTGCGGCTGGCGCGGCGCGCCCGGGGTCGTGGCCGGCACGCTCGCGACGATCGCGGCGCCGGTGCTGCTGCTCGGCTGGGCCGGCGAGGGGATGTGGGTCAAGTTCTGGACCCTCTTCGGCGCCTCGAACCAGCTCCTCGCCGCGCTGACGCTCCTCGCCGTCACCGTCTGGCTCCACCAGGCGCGGCGGCGGGTGGCCTTCACCTTGCTTCCCATGCTCTTCGTGCTGACGATCACCCTCTGGGCCCTCGGCAAGCTGTTCGTCGCCAACCTCGCCGTCACCGAAGGCGCCGACGTCGAGCTGATCAACGGGGTGGCCTCCGGCCTGCTGATCCTCCTCGCCCTCTACTTCGCCGCCGCCGCGCTGGTGAAGGTCCTCCTCGAGCGGCGCCGGGGCCCGCTGCCGGCGACGGCCCTGCTGGTGCTCCTCGCGCTCGGGCTCGGCGTCCTCTCCGGGCCGTACCCCTGCCGGCCGGAAGAGCAGGTTGCCTGTCACGCCTCCGCGCCGATGCAGGCTGACGAGGAGGAGGACGCTTCCAGCCCCGAGCGCGTCCTCTGCGACAAGGCGTGCGGCGCGCCGGCCACGGTGACGCCGCAGCCGTTCCTCGCCGCGATCCCGCCCGCGGGGCCGCTCCCGCCGGCGCCGCTGCCGCACCCCGTGTCCGTCTTCGCGCCGCCCCTCGATCACGTCCCGCTCGCCTGAGCGCTCCCCGTCCCCGTCTGCCCGCCCCGCCGACGTCCGGCGGGAGCCCATCGAGGAGCCGTGCCATGCGCGAGCACCACAGGACCGTGTTCGCGGCGCTCAGTGCCTTCTTTCTGGCCGCCGCGTCGCTGACCGCCCAGCACCAGCACCCGCAGCAGCCGCCCGAGCCGCCTACCCAGCTCCCTCCAGAGCCTGCGCCGGCGGAGCCCGCGCCGCACGCCGAGCACGGCGAGCCG
>DASUNQ010000110.1:0-6905 GCA_036277075.1 Thermoanaerobaculia bacterium | reverse complement strand
GGTCGTGCTCGTCGGCGGCCGGCGCCACCGCGCGGGCGACCAGCCTCCCGCTCGCCGCGAGGCGCGCGGCGTTGCCGCCGCGGGCGAGCAGGGGCGTCTTGACCATCACCACGACCGCCCCGAGCGTGGCCCTCTCCGTGCGAGTCAGGCGGCGGGCTCCCGCCAGACGTACGCGTAGTTGCGCCCCGCCGCCTGGCCGTCGCGGCGGTAGCTCGCCAGCCGCTCGGGGTCGCAGCGAGTGCAGTGCCGCAGGAGGAGGATCGCGCCGAGGCCGGCGCTCGCCAGCTGCCGGTGTGCGGCGCCAGGAAGGTCCAGGTGCGGCCGCCCCGCAGCCCCCGGGGTGAGGACCTCTCGATTGCTCGCGGCGGCCACGCGTTCGGCGACGTCCTCGCCAACCTCGTAGCAGCAGGGGCCGATCGCCGGTCCGATCCAGGCGGTCCACCGGCTCGGAACGGGTGTCGCGGCGCGCACCGCGGCCGGCAGCACGCCCGCGGCGAGCCCGCGCCAGCCGGCGTGGACCGCCGCCACGCCCTCGGGTCCGGCGAGGAGGACCGGCACGCAGTCGGCGGTCGCCACCGCGAGCGCCAGGCAGGGCTCGCGCGTCACCAGCGCGTCCCCTTCGCCGCACGCGCCGGGAGCCGCCGCGAGCACCGTCGACGAGTGGACCTGCTTCGCCCAGGCCAGCGGGAGAGGCCGCCCCGCCACCCGCGAGAGCACCTCGTCGCGCGTGCCCTTCGCGCCGGCGCCGGCGAAGATCGCCCGCACCCCGTCGCCGCGCGCTTCCCACAGCCAATGCCCGCCGCGCCGCAGCGGGCCGGCGAACGCGCCGTCCGCCGCGCTCATCGCCTCTCCGCCCGCGCCGCGAGCAGCGGCTCCACCTCCTCGGCGACGGCCGCCGCGAGCCGCTCGTACCCCGCGGCGTTGGGGTGGATCTCGTCGCTCTTGAGGTTGCGGTCGAGCAGGATCTCCGGCAGCACGTCCTCGACCACCGGGACGTCGTACTCTTCCCCCACCCGCACGAAGAGGTCCCCCAGGCCGCCAAAGGGCGCGCCGATCTCGACCAGCATCGGCACCGCGCCCGCCGCCAGCACCCCCTGGACGAGGCCGCGGACCGCCGCCTCCGTCTGCTCAACGGGGACCCGCCGCAGCATGTCGTTTCCCCCGGCCTCGACGATCACCAGCCAGGGGTCGTGCGCGAAGGTCTCGGGAAGGTGCGCCAGGAGATCGGCGGCGGTGGCGCCGGGGAAGCCCGCGTTGACGACGTCCGCGTCGAGCCGCTCGGCGAGAAGGTCGGGGTAGGTCGGCGCGTCGCCGGCGCCGACGCCGGCGGTGATCGAGTCCCCTAGGCAGACGATCGTCGTCCCCCGCGACTCGATGTTCGGCGGCAGGTCGCGGCAGGCGGCGAGGGGGAGGAGGCAGAGGAGGAGCACAGAGACGCGCGGCACGGGGCCGGATTCTATGGGGCGCACTACAATCCTGCCGTGCCTCGACGGGAGCAGGAGGAAGAGATGCCGGAAAAGGGTTCGCCCACGCAGGAGAGGGATACGGCCGCGAGGTCAGGACGGGTGAGCACCGAAGTCAAGCTGGCCCTCATCGAGCACGCGCTCCGGCCCCTTGCGATCTTTCTGGTCGGACTCCTGCTGGTCGTCTGGCTGTGGCCAGTCAGGAAGAATGTCGAGCTCCTGAAGGTGGGGCCTCTCGAGGCCAAGATTCGGGAGCAGGCGGAAGAGAAGAACGTGCAGAAGGAACTGCAGGCGCTGGAGAAGCTGACAGACGAGCAGCTCCAGTTCTTTCTCATCATCGGCAAGGACAGGCGGAGCGAACTCATCACCTATAGCGGTTCGGAGGTCAGCGAAGCGACTCTCCAGAGCCTCAAGGCTGCCGGCCTGCTGAACTGGTTCAAAAAGGAGGTCGATAAGAACGGGAACGTTTCGTACCGGTGGGAGGCCTCGGCCAAGGGCTATCAGCTGCACCAGATCATCTTCAACCTCATGGTCGATTCGATCCGCCGCAGCGCGGATGCCTGACGCCCGGAGGTCTCTCGATGCGCTCCCGCCCCGCCGTTCTGCTCGTTCTGCTCGCCGCCTTCGCCGTGCTCCCCGCGGCCTCCCGGCAGCAAGAGCCGCCCGCGCCCGCCCTCACCGTCCTCAAGGCCGCCCGCCTTTTCGACGGCCGCGGCGACCGTCTCGTTGCCGACGGCGTGGTCGTCGTCGAGGGCTCGCGCATCAAGGCGGTCGGCTCGCGGCTGCCGGCGCCGGCCGGCGCCACCGTCATCGACCTCGGCGACGCCACCCTCCTTCCCGGGCTGATCGACGCCCATACCCACCTCTCGAACGAGTCCGGCGACGACTGGGCGCGCGACGCGATGGCGAGGCTGCGGCGCGGCGTGCCGGAGACGGCGGTGCGCGCCGCCGAGCACGCCCGCCGCACGCTCATGGCGGGCTTCACGACGGTGCGCGACGTCGGCTCCAACGAATACGTCGACGTCGGGCTGCGCAACGCGATCCGCGACGGCATGGCCGTCGGTCCGCGCATGCTGGTGGCGGTCCACTCGCTGGGCTCGCGGGGCGGGCATTGCGACGCGACCGGCTTTCCGTACGAGCGCTTCGGCGCCGAGTCGGGCATCGCCGAGGGCATCGCCAGCGGCCCCGACGAGTTCCGCGACGCCGTCCGCTTCCAGGTCAAGTACGGCGCCGACGTGATCAAGGTGTGCGCCACCGGCGGCGTGCTGTCGCTGGGCGACGAGGTGGACACGGCCCAGGTGACGCAGGACGAGATGGAGGCCCTCGTCGCCGAGGCCAAGCGGCTGCGCAAGAAGGTCGCGGTGCACGCGCACGGGGCCGAGGGGGCGAAGGTGGCGATCCGCGCCGGCGCCGACTCGATCGAGCACGGCTCGTTCCTCGACGACGAGGCGCTCCGCCTGATGAGGCAGCGCGGCACCTGGCTGGTGCCGACGCTCCTCGCCGGCGAGTACGCCGGCGGCCGCGCCGTCCCCCGCCAGTACCCGCCGGAGATCGCGGCCAAGGCGGCCCAGGCGGTGGCGGCGCGCTCGGCCACCTTCAAGAAGGCGCTGGCGCTCGGGGTGCCGATCGCCTTCGGCACCGACTCCGGCGTCTCGCCGCACGGCAGGAACGCCCAGGAGTTCGCGCTCCTCGTCGACCACGGCATGAAGCCGGCGGCCGCGCTCCGCTCGGCGACCGGCGACGCGGCGAAGCTCCTGGGCATCGACAAGACGGCCGGCACCCTCGAGGCCGGCAAGGAGGCCGACATCGTCGCCGTCCCCGGCGATCCCTTCGCCGACATCCGCGTCCTGGAGCGGGTGCGCTTCGTGATGAAGGGGGGGAGGGTCTACCGGAACGAGTAGACTTCCCCGAATGCCCTACGAAGCCGTCATCGGCCTGGAGGTGCACGTCCACCTCCGGACCGAGACGAAGATGTTCTGCCGCTGCGCCAACCGCTTCGGCGCGCCGCCCAACACCCTCGTCTGCCCGGTGTGTCTCGGCTACCCCGGCACACTGCCGGTGGTCAACCGCCGCGCCGTGGACCTCGCCACCAAGCTCGCCCTGGCCCTGGGCTGCACCGTCCGCGAGCGCTCGGTCTTCGCGCGCAAGAACTACTTCTACCCCGATCTGCCGAAGGGTTACCAGATCAGCCAGTACGACCGGCCGCTCGCCGAGGACGGCCTGCTGCCGCTGACCCAGCACGACAAGAGCGTCCGCGTCGAGCGCCTCCACCTCGAGGAGGACGCCGGCAAGCTCCTGCACGAGCTGCCGGGCGGGGCGCCGCTCCCGGGCGAGAGCCTGGTCGACTTCAACCGCTGCGGCGTGCCGCTGGTCGAGATCGTCTCGCACCCCGACCTCGCGACCGCCGCCGAGGCAGCCGACTACCTTCAGACCCTCCACCAGCTCCTCCTCTACACCGGCACGAGCGACGGCAACATGGAGGAGGGGAGCCTGCGCTGCGACGCCAACGTCTCCGTGCGACCGGCGGGGGAGACCCGACTCGGCACCAAGACCGAGGTCAAGAACCTGAACTCCTTCCGCAACGTCGCTCGCGCCGTCGAGCACGAGATCGAGCGGCAGGTCGCGCTGCTCGAGGCCGGCGGGCGCGTGGTCCAGGAGACCCGCTCCTGGGACGCCGCCGCCGGCGCCACGCGCCTGCTGCGCAGCAAGGAGGAGGCGCACGACTACCGCTACTTCCCCGAGCCCGACCTGCCGCCGCTGGCGGTGGACGCGGCGCGGCAGGAAAACCTGGGTAAGGAGCTGCCGGAGCTTCCCTGGGAGGTTCGGGAGCGGCTGACCCGCCAGTACGGCTTGCCGGCGGCCGACGCGCGGATCCTCGCCTCGACGCGGGAGCTCTCCGCCTACTTCGAGGCCGCCGCCGGCCAATGCACCAACGCCAAGACCCTCGCCAACTGGGTGATGACCGACCTGCTCCGCGAGCTGAAGAGCGGCCAAGCCGATCTCGCCGCCTTCCCACCTGAACGTCTTGCGAAGCTGGTCGAGCTGATCGACCGCGGCGCGATCTCGAATACAGCGGCCAAGGAGGTGTTCATCGAGATCGCCCGCACCGGCGAGGCGCCCGAGGCCGCGGTCGAGCGCCTCGGTCTGGGGCAGGTCAGCGACACGACCCGGATCGAGCGCTGGATCGACGAGGTCGTCGAGGAGCACGAGGGGCCGGTGGCGCAGTTCCGCGCCGGCAAGACCCAGACCCTGGGCTTCCTCGTCGGCCAGGTGATGAAGCGCTCCGGCGGCCGGGCCGAGCCGCGTCTCGTGCAGCAGTTGCTCCGCGAAGCGCTCGACCGGCAGGCGAACACCGCGACGCCGTAGTGATCCAGTTCTTCCACGTCGGCAAGAAGTACGGCGACCGCGTCGCCCTCCACGACGTCGGCTTCGAGATCCCCCGCGGGCAGTTCGTCTTCCTGACCGGCGCTTCGGGCGCCGGCAAGACGACCCTCCTGCGCCTGATCTTCCGCGAGGAGGTGCCGACCTCCGGCCAGATCCTGGTCAACGGCCGCAACGTCGCCTCGCTGCCGCTGCGCAAGGTCCCCTACCTTCGCCGCACGATGGGAGTGGTCTTCCAGGACTTCCGCCTCATCGGCCGCAAGACCGTCTTCGAGAACGTCTCCTACCTGCCGCGCATCCTGGGCAGCGACCGCGACACCCAGAAGCGGCTCGCCTACCACGCCCTCCGCCGCGTCGGGCTCGCCCACCGCATGAACGCCTTCCCCGGGGAGCTGTCCGGGGGCGAGCAGCAGCGGGTGGCGATCGCCCGCGCCCTGGTCAGCGACCCGCAGCTCCTCATCGCCGACGAGCCCACCGGCAACCTCGACCCCGAGCTTTCGCGCGAGATCCTCCGCCTCTTCCTCGAGGTCAACCTGCGCGGCACGACGGTCATCATTGCGACCCACGACCGCGCGACGATCGAGCGCGTCGGCGGCCGCGTGCTGACCCTCGACCGCGGCGGCGTGGGTTCCGACGTCCAGCTCGCCGGCACCGAGCCCCCGCGCCTCGAGCCGCCGCCCGAAGACGACGAGGCTCCCCCCGTCCCTGCCTGGCCGGAGAGCGACGCCGGCGCCGAGCCGCTCGTGCCGCCGTCATGAGCCTCGCCCAGGCCCTGGCCTATTTCTTCCGCGAGGCGGCGGGGGGGCTGCGGCGCGGCTGGAAGGTGAGCCTGCTGGCCGTCTTCACCATCGCCGTCAGCCTCTTCGTAGGGGGCGTCTTCCTACTGGCGAGCGGCAACCTGGCGCGGGCGCTGGAGCGCTGGCGCGCCGAGACCCGCGTCGTCGTCTACCTCCGCCCCGGCACGCCGCCGCCGGCGGTCGAGCGGCTGCGGGCCGAGGCGGCGCGTGGTCCGGCCTGGGTGCGGGGCGTCGAGGCGGTCTCGCCGCAGGCGGCGCGGGCGCGCTTCGCCGCCAGCTTCCCGGCCCTCTCCGACCTCCTCCGCGGTTGGGGGGAGGAGCCGCTGCCGGCCACCCTGGAGATCGAGCTGGCCCGCGACCGGCCGCTGCCCGCCTCGGAGCTCGAGCCCTGGCTCGCCGCCTGGCGCGCCCGCCCCGAGGTCGAGATGGTGGACGAGGACCGCGAGTGGCTCGGGCAGCTCGAGGCGATCATCGCGGTGCTGCGCGGGATCGGGCTGGCGCTCGGCGGCGTGCTCCTCGCCGCGGCGATCTTCACCATCGGCAGCGTCATCCGCCTGATCGCCTACCTGCACCACGAGGAGATCGCGATCCTCCGCCTGGTCGGCGCCACCGAGCTCTTCGTCCGCGGCCCCTTTTACGCCGAGGGCCTCCTCCAGGGGCTGCTCGGCGGCGGCCTGGCGCTCGCCGCGCTCTTCGCCGGCTGGCAGGTGGCGCAGGCCGAGGCGCAGGAGTCGCTGCTCGCCACCCTCCTCGCCGCCCGCTTCCTCACGCCCGGCCAGTCGGCCGCCCTGCTGCTGCTCGGCGGGGCGGCGGGTCTGATCGGGGCGGTCGCCTCGCTGCGCCGCGAGACCCTGCGCAGCGAGGCCTAGAAAAAGGAAAGGCCCCGCCGGAGCGGGGCCTCGACGACCAAGTCCGGAGCCTGGCGGCTACGGGTTGGTCAGGATGATCACGGCCTCGGCCTCGTCGCCTGCCTGGCCCTCGGTCGTGATCCGGCTCGGGTCGATCCCGTGCCGCGTGACGAGGTAGTTCTTCACCGCCTCGGCCCGCTGCTCGGCGATCCGCTGGTTGGCGTCCTGCGAGCCGCCGGGGCTCGAGTAGCCGATGACCTGCGCCCGCCAATCGGGGTCTTCCTTCATCCGCAGCGCCACCTCGTCGAGCTTGGCCTTACAGATGTTGTCGACCCGCGCGCTGCCCGCGGCGAAGGTGCACGTCACCTCCATCCGCTCCGGGGCCGGGGGTGCCGGCGGCGGCGGCGGGGGCGGTG
>DASUNQ010000109.1:0-2151 GCA_036277075.1 Thermoanaerobaculia bacterium | reverse complement strand
GCGGCGATCGTGCTCGAGTGCCACACGCTGGTCGTCAGGGAGCCCGGGGCCGCCAAGAACGATCTCGCTGCGGCGGCGCCGATGCTCGCCGCGATCGCGATTCTGGTCACCGCATGGGCGGCACGTCGGCGCGAGGCGGTGTTCGATGCGGAGGTTTCAACCGCTATGCGGGACAAAGCTACGCATCGCTTGCCGGTCGGGTGGCCGTTGGCCGCCGCCGGACTCGCGGTGGGGCTCGCGGCGGGGACCAGGGTGACCGTGATGGCGATGGCGGCGGCGCTGAGCCTGGCGGTGATCGTGCTGGCGCCGGTGGGGCGGCGCTGGGCGGCTGCGGCCTGGTGGTTCGTGCCGGCGCTGCTCGGTGGCGGCTTCTGGTACCTGCGCAACCTCGTCGTCGCCGGCAACCCGCTGCCGGCGGTGGAGAGCATCGGGCCGATCTCGCTGCCCCACCCCGAGCGGCTGCAGGAGGCGCGGCCGGACTTCAGCATCGTCCACTACGCGACCGACACCGGCGTCTGGCGCGATTACTTCGGCCCGGGGCTGCAGGACGCCTTCGGGGCGCTCTGGCCCATTGTGATCGTGGGGGCTGCTGCCGCCGCCCTGATCGCTCTCCTCCGGGGCCGGGACCGGATCGTGCGCTGGAGCGGGGGGGTGGCGCTGTTCGGGCTCCTCGCCTACCTCTTCACCCCGCTCAGCGCCGCCGGCCTCGAGGGTGCGCCGGAGGCCTTCGGGATCAACATCCGGTACGTGATCCCCGCCCTGCTGGCGGCGATCGTGCTGGTGCCGATGCCACGGTTCTTCGACTCCGGGCGCCGGCAGGGGTGGCTGCTGGCGGCCCTCGTCGTCGTCCTCGCCCTCACCGACCGCGTCGACATCCCGCTCAGGGACCCCGCGCGCCTCTTCGCGCTCCTCGTCGTCGTCCTCGCGGTCCTCGTGCCGGCGGCGCTGCTCTGGGCCCGCGCGCGCGGCGCCAGCCGTGGGATCGTGCTCGGCGGCTGCGCCGCCCTGGCGCTCGCCGTCGTCGCGATCGGGTACCCGGTCCAGCGCCACTACCTGGAGGAACGCTTTCGCAACGAGGTGGCCGACGAAAGCATCCCCGGGATGAACCTCGACTCGACCTACCGCTGGGCGAGGGAGCTCGAGGATTCCCGCATCGGCCTCGCCGGGACCAGCGCCGGCTTCTCCGGCTACGGCCTCTACGGCACCGACCTCTCCAACGAAGTCGTCTACCTCGGCGCCGAGGGCCCCCACGGCGCCTTCAACGCGATCCCCGACTGCGCCGGCTTCCGTGCCGCCGTCAATGCGGCCGATCTGGACTACCTGGTCACCGCCCGGTTCCTCAACTTCATCCATCCCAGCCAGCCGATCCCCTCGCCGGAGGCGCGCTGGCTGCGCGGCGAGGGCGCGGTGACCCCGCTCCTGCGCAGCGGCCCGGTCACGGTCTGGAGGGTGCGCGGCCGCCTCGACCCGTCCGCCTGCGGGCCCGCCAACGCCCCGCTGCGGGAAATCCCGAAGACCCCGTCTGGGTAACCTCGGCGGGGTGAGCTACCCACTCGAGAACGCGCTCTTCCAGTGGGAGGAGGGCTGGCGCGCCTTGCAGGCCATAGAGGACCACAAAGCGCGCCGCATGGCCGACCGGGTGGTGGACGGGATCCGCGAAGAGCTGCGCCGGCGGATCGGGCCGACCTTCAGCGCCGCCGAACTGGCCGAGCTCTACGGGCGTGGCACCGACTGGTGCCAGCAGGTCGCGATCGACGTCGCTCCGGCGGTCGAGCCGGACGCCCAGACGCTCGGCGACGCGGCCTTCTGGCTCTACCTGCGCGGGGCCACCGACTTCGCCGGCGGCCGGCAGCTGATCGTCTAGTCCTCGGAGTCCGAGTCCGAGTCGGAGCCCTGCTCGGGCTCCTCGGCCTCGCCGGCGCGGCGGATCACGATCTGGTCCGCGTCGATCCGCACCGTCACCTCGCGCTTGCCCGCCCAGTGCTCGGCGTAGACCGGGTTGTCCTTCACCGCCGGATCGAGCCAGAGGCCATAGCCGTCGGTCTCGCCGTGGTCGAAGGTCGCCTCGATCTCGCGGCGGCGGCCGCGCCCACCGCGCCTGCCGCGCCGGCGCCGCCGCCGCGGGCGCGTCCCGGCCTCGTCCGAGCGGCC